>NZ_JBHSSS010000006.1:0-195684 GCF_042659625.1 Nocardioides sp. GCM10027114 | reverse complement strand
CGCCATCGAGCTCAACAACCGACCCCGCAAGACCCTCGACTGGCGCACCCCGGCCGAGGCCCTGGACAAGCTACTGTCCGAACACGACAACAAGACCGGTGTTGCGAACGCAGGTTGAAACCGCCCCACGGCCGAGCCTCGGAACCCCCGCACCGGCGCAGGGCACCGGTGGTTGAGGTGCGAGGCCGGCCACGGCCGAGCCTCGAAACCCCCGCACCGGAGCAGGGCCTCAACCGGCAATGAAGCTGAACCGCACCTCGCGCTCGGCGTTGTCGACGTTGAGGTCGACGAGGCACACGCTCTGCCAGGTGCCGAGGGCGATCTGCCCGTCGAGCACCGGCAGGGTCGCGTAGGGCGGGACCAGCGCGGGCATCACGTGGTCGCGGCCGTGGCCGGGGCTACCGTGCCGATGCCGCCAGCGGTCGTCGGTGGGCAGCAGGTCGTCGAGCGCGGCCAGCAGGTCGTCGTCGCTGCCGGCGCCGGTCTCGATGATCGCGAGGCCGGCGGTGGCGTGCGGCACGAAGACGTGCAGCAGGCCGCTGCCGCAGCCGGAGACGAAGTCGGCACAGTCCCGGGTCAGGTCGAGGACGGTCGTGGAACCACCGGTGCGATAGCTGCGGATCTCGGAGTGCACCCGACGATCGTGCCACGCTGCCGGTCGGTCGCAGGTAGGTTGCCGGACATGCACGTGGAGTCCCTCGCCTGGCGCACCGACCTCGCCCTGCTGACGCTGGCCGGCAGCACGGTCGAGGACCACGGCAACCACCTCGTGGTGCGGACGCCCGACAACCCGACCTTCTACTGGGGCAACTTCCTCCTGCTCGCCGAGCCGCCCGTCGCAGGCGCGGTCGACGGCTGGGAGGACGAGTTCGTCCGGGAGTTCCCGCTGGCCGCGCACCGCGCCTTCGGTGTCGACGGCGCCGAGCGGACGACGGCCGACCTCAAGCCGCTCGTCGACGCCGGCTACGAGGTCGACGGCTCGTCGGTGATGACGGCGCAGGCCGTGCACCCGCCGCCGCGCCCGAACACCGAGGCCGAGCTGCGGCCGCTCACGAGCGACGACGACTGGGAGCAGCAGGTCGCACTGGCCCTCGCCGGCGAGGGCGAGTGGATCACCCCGGAGTTCGTCGTACGCCGCAACGAGGCGCAGCGCGCGCTCGTCGAGCAGGGGCACGGCCGCTGGTACGGCGCTTTCCTCGACGGCCGCCTGCTCTCGTCGCTGGGGCTGCTCGAGGCGTCCCCCGGCCTCGCCCGCTTCCAGGAGGTCAAGACCCACCCGGATGCTCGGGGGCAGGGGCTCTGCGGGACCCTCGTCCACCACGCCAGCCGCTGGGCGCTCGACGAGCTCGGCGCCACCACGCTGGTGATGGTCGCCGACCCCGACTACCTCGCGATCCGGATCTACCGCTCCGTCGGCTTCCGCGAGACCGAGACCCAGCTGGCCGCGTTGCGCTCGCCGGTCCACTAGCCCGCCGATTCACCGGCCCGGCAGGCGGACCTCAGTCCGCGAGCGCCTGCTCGATCCGCTCGACCTTGGCGGTGAGCTGGCCGTCGTATCCCGGACGGATGTCGGCCTTCAGCACCAGGCCGACCCGCGGCGAGACCGCAGCGACGGCGTCGACCGCCTTCTTGACCACCGCCATGACCTCGTCCCACTCCCCCTCGATGTTGGTGAACATCGCGTTCGTCTCGTTGGGGAGGCCGGACTCGCGGACCACGCGCACCGCCTCGGCGACGGCGGCGCTCACCCCGCCGGTGTCGTCGGTGACGGCGGGGCTGATGCTGAAGGCGACGATCATGCGGCGAGGCTATCCGTCCTGGTGAGCCTCACCCTCACGTGCCGCCGGCGACCTAGGGTGGGGCAAGTGCGGATCGTGCTCCTCGGGGACAGCCACCTGGCCCGTCTCCGGCGCGACCTCCCGCTTATCGGCAACGATGTTGCCAACGCAGCCGTGGGTGGAGCCACCGTGCTCGACCTCGAAATGCAGGCCATAGGTGTCATCCTCAGCAGCGCGGACACGGCTGTGGTCTCCGTCGGCACCAACGAGGCTGCACCGTGGAACGCGATCTCGGTGCCCGAGTTCCAAGAAGCTCTGACGCACTTCATGGTCTCGGCGCCGGTCCGAAGCTGGGTCATCTTGCTGCCCCCTGGAGTGGACGAGGAACGGCTCGGCCCGGGCGATCGGACTCAGGCGGTGGTGACCCAGTACCGCGCCGCGGCCGTCTCCGTTGCCGAGTCCTGCGCGGCACGCGTGCTCGACCCCCGACCTCTCATCGCGCCCCTTGGCCCTCGGGCCTTCGTCCACGACGGCCTCCACCTCAGCGGCGAGGCGTACAGACTCCTCCTGCCCGCCCTCGCCCTGGCCGTCTCCGCGAAGCGCTGACAGCGACGATCATGCGCTCACGCTAGCGAGGTCCGGGAGCAGCCCGCGCAGCCGTGTCAGGGCGTCGCGCGACTGCGACTTGACCGTGCCGACGGAGATGCCGAGCACCTCGGCGGTCTGCCGCTCCGTGAGGTCCTCGTAGTAGCGCAGCACGACCACCGCCCGCTGCCGCGGCGCGAGCCGGGCCAGGGCCGCGCGCAGGTCGTGGACCGCATCGGCGTCGGCGGGTTGCCCTGCCGTGTCGGGCACGGCGTCGGTGCTGACCTCGCGCCAGCGGCGTCGCCGCCAGCGGGTGATGCTCTCGCGCGCGAGGATGCGGCGTACGTAGGGCTCGGGGTTATCCGCGATCCGCGCCCAGTGCGGCACGGCCTTGACCAGCGCTACCTGCACCAGATCCTCCGCGTCGTCGTGGTTGCCGGTGAGGAGGTACGCCGAGCGCAGCAGCGCGCCGCGCCGTGCTGCCACGAACTCCTCGAACCCGGACCGGTCAGGGCTCGACACGTCGCCTCCAGCTGCGCACACCGAGCACGCCGCTCCCGAGCGCCAGCAGCACCAGCGCCGTCGTCACCCGCGGGTCCCACGGCTCGGGCGGCGCCGGCCGCTCGACCACACGCGCGCCCAGCAGGTCGGACGCCCACGCGACCTGGCCGCTGTGTGCGCCCGGCATCTCCACCCGCCGGGTCCGCTCCCCGGAGTCGACGTCGAACTCCACCAGCCACCAGATGTCGAGCCACCGGCCGTCGGGGTCCTCCTCGCGCTGCAGCACCATCACGTGGTCGTCGTCCGACCACCCGTGGACCTCCCAGACCTTCCCCGTGCCCGGCACCCGTCGCACCCGGTCACCGTCGAGCACCGCCAGGCCCGAGGGCTGCCGGTTGATGTTGGAACGCGCCGCCCACCGGCGTCCGGTGGGGTCGACGGCGAGACTCGGATCGACGGACTCCGTCCCGACGACCCGCCGCAGGTCATTGCCTTCGGCGAGCCAGAACTCCCCCTCGTCGCCCCAGCCGATCGTGCGGCCGTTGCTGCTCGGACCCCACGTCGACACGTCGAGGTCGTCCACCTCGGGGAAGGCCACCGGGGCTCGACCGAGGTCCCACCGGAGCGCGGGCGCCCAGCGCGCCATCGACTGCTCGTCGACCGAGTCGTCGTCGCCGCCGACGTACTGGCTGTGGTCGACGACGAGCGTGTCGGCATCGAGCCACGCCAGCACTCTCGGAGACAGGCCGTGGTCGGTGGGGATGTCGTGCCGCTCGACCTCACCGGACTCGGTGTCGTAGATCGCGACTCCGGTCGAGACGCGCTGGTAGTCGCCATTCGTGTTCGGCGACTCGGCCGTCGGGCCGGTGGTCCAGTAGGCGACGTGCCGGCCGTCGGGCGCCAGCGCGACCTCGCGGTCGTCGGACTGGTCGGGCAGGTCGAGGAACCTGTAGTCGCCGGAGGTGGCGGAGATGCCCACGATGCCCCGGCTCCCCCACCACCAGGCGCCGCGGTCGGCGTCCATCACGGCGACCAGCCGGCCGAGCTCGCCGCCGTCGTCGGTGCCCTCGAGCCAGCGGCTCGGCTGATGCACTGTCTGAGGCAGTGCGATGGTCGAGCCCGCGGAGGCGACCGGCGGGGGCGTCGGGCCGGACGCGCGCCACGAGAGCGTGCCGACCCCCACGACGGCCACCGCTGCTGCGGCGGCGACGAGCGCCGTACCGGCGCGACGTCGTCGCTGCCAGGTGCGACCCCGGTCCCAGAGCTCGTGCGCGGGGTCGCCGGGAGGCGCGGGCTCGCGGGTGGCGTCGTCGGCCAGCCGGTGCAGCTGCCGGGCCAGGCGGTCGTGCAGGTCGGTGTCGGTCATCGGTCCCTCGTCGAGGTGGGCGGCTCTACAACTCCCCACACGCCCCGACGGTCACGCCCGGAGGGGTGCCGGACCCGGAAATCTTCGACCGCGGCCCGGGGTGAGGGTCCTCACCCCTGGTTGCGGTTTCCATCCACGGACCACCGGGCACAAGAAGGTTGAAAGTTGTACTGCCTTCAACCGAAAGGTGACCTCGTGTCCCGTGCCTTCGAGACCGTCCGTGTCGGCCGTTGGGAGCTCCCGCAGCGCTTCGTGATGGCCCCGCTCACCCGCAACCGCGCGGGGGAAGGAATGGCACCCACCGAGCTGAACGCCACCTACTACGCCCAGCGCGCCGGCGCCGGCCTGATCGTGACCGAGGGCACGCAGCCCAGCGCCGTCGGCCAGGGCTACCCCGGCACGCCGGGCATCCACAGCGTCGAGCAGCGCGAGGGCTGGAGCGAGGTCGCCGACGCCGTCCACGAGCAGGGCGGGCGCATCGTCATGCAGCTCATGCACGTCGGCCGGATCGCCCACCCGGACAACAAGGGGGGCCTGCCCACGGTCGCGCCCAGCGCAGTCACCGCACCCGGCGAGATCTTCACGCCGACCGGCCTGCAGCCGCACGCCGAGCCGCACGCCCTCACCGAGGACGAGATCCCCGGCGTGGTGCAGGAGTTCGTCGACGCGGCGCGCAACGCTGTGGACGCCGGTCTCGACGGCGTCGAGGTCCACTCCGCCAACGGCTACCTGCTCCACCAGTTCCTGGCGCCGAACACCAACCAGCGCACCGACTCCTACGGTGGCTCGCCCGAGGAGCGCGCCCGCATGACCGTCGAGGTCACCAGGGCGATCGCCGCCGAGATCGGCGCGGACCGCGTCGGCATCCGCATCTCCCCCGGCCACGCCTTCAACGGCATCGAGGAGAACGACGAGGTCGACGTCCGCGAGACCTACGAGGCGCTCGTGGACGGGATCGCCGACCTCGGCCTCGCCTACCTGAGCATCCTCGCCGACCCGGAGAGCAAGCTGGTCGCCTCGCTGCGCGAGCGCTTCGACGGGGTCGTCGTGGTCAACTCCGGCTTCGAGAAGATGACGACGCTCGAGGACGTCGAGCGGGTCCTCGATCAGGACCTCGCCGACGTCGTCGCGGTGGGCCGCCCGTTCCTGGCCAACCCCGACCTCGACGAGCGGTGGCGGACGGGAGCCGAGCTCAACGAGCCCGACCAGGCGACGTTCTACGGTGGCGGGGCCGAGGGGTACACCGACTACCCCACGCTGTGAGGATGGGCGGATGAGAATCCGTCAGCTCGGGAGGACCGGCATCGAGGTCAGTGAGATCGGCCTCGGCGGCTGGCAGCTGGGCCGGTCCTCCCAGTGGCCCGAGGGCCCGGACGAGGCCGAGGCCGTCCGACTGGTCCACGAGGCGCTCGACGCCGGGGTGACGTTCATCGACACCGCCCCCGGGTACGCCGACGGCCGCAGCGAGGAGAACATCGGCACCGCCCTGCGGGGCAGGCGCCGCGACGACGTCGTGCTCTGCACCAAGGTCGGCCACCTGCCGGACGGCAGCTCGGACTGGTCGGCGGAGAGCGTCCGGGCCTCGGTGCGCCGCAGCGCCGAACGGCTCGGCACCGACCACCTCGACGTCGTCGTGCTGCACAGCCCGCCGCCGGAGGTGCTCGACGGCACCCGCGGCGAGCTGTACGGCGTGCTCGATGACCTCCGGCAGGAAGGGCTGCTGCGGGTGTACGGCGCCTCGGTCGACTGGGGCGACGACGTCGACACGGTGCTCCGGACCAGCTCCAGTCGCGCCCTCGAGGTGCGGATGTCCGCGCTCTTCCAGGAGCCGTGGGCCTCGATCGGGCGCGCCCGCGACGCCGGGGCAGGCACCATCGTCAAGGTGCCGCTCGAGTCCGGGTGGCTGTCGGGCCGCTACACCGCCGACAGCGTGTTCAGCGGCGTGCGCGAGCGGTGGACCCGTGAGCAGGTGGCCGAGCGGGCCGCCCTCGTCGAGGAGGTCCGAGCACTGCTGCCCGCCGGGCTGCCGCTCGCCCACGGCGCCCTGCGCTTCCTGCTGGCCCACGACGGCGTCTCCACCGTGATCCCCGGCGCCCGCACGATCGACCACCTGCGGGACTCGGTCGCCGCGGCGGCGGAGCCCCTACCTGCCGACGTCGTCGCGGCGATCCGCGACTTCCACGAGCGTCGACTCGCCGATGCCCCCCTCGACTGGTGAGGCTCCCGGCGGCTCGGCCCTAGGAGACCGACTTCGCGAGCAGCGCGACCGCGCTGGCCGCGCACACGAGCAGCACGCCCTGGCGGAACTGCTCGCGCGGCAGCCGGTCGCGCAGCCGCGTCCCGAGCCAGATCCCGAGCAGCAGGCCGGGCGAGACGATCGCCGCCACGACGAGCGACGCGAGCGGCAGGGCGTCGGTCACGGCCAGCCCGACCAGGCTCATCACGACCCCGATGAAGAAGAAGACCGCCAGCGTCGAGCGAACCTCCGAGGGCCGGCGGTGCTGCAGCAGCAGCGCGATCGGCGGCCCGCCGATGGAGGTGGCGGTGCCGGTCACGCCGGCGGTGAAGCCCGCGCTGAGCAGCGAGACCCGGGTGACGGGGATGTCGACCGCGCGCAGCGACAGCCCGACGGCGACGAGCACCATCACCGCGACCGCCATGCCGAGCTGCTGGGCGGTGAAGACGAGCACCAGCCAGGTGCCGAGCGCCGTACCGGGGACGCGGGCCGGCAGCGTCCACGCGATCGCACGCCAGTCGACGTGCTGCCGCTCCCCCGCGAGCGACAGCCCTGACACCAGCAGCCCGAACCACAGCGGCAGCGCCGGCATCAGCGACGGCTCAAGGATCGCGACCAGGGGCGCGGTCACCAGGCCCACGCCCAGGCCGACGACAGCCTGGACGAAGGCACCGACGAGAACCGCCACCGCGATCAGGACGATCGCGGTGGCGGTCAGCTCGGTCAGGTGGCTCAGCCCTTGCGCAGGTTGCGCAGCACGTAGGGCATGATCCCGCCGTTGCGGTAGTAGTTCGCCTCGCCCGGGGTGTCGATGCGGACGACCGCGTCGAACTCCACGTCGCCGGCCTTGACCTTGACGGTCTTCGGCGTCCGGCCGTCGTTGAGCTCGGTGACGCCGGTGATCGTGAAGGTCTCCTCACCGGTCAGGCCGAGCGACTCGGCGCTCTCGCCCTCGGGGAACTGCAGCGGCAGCACGCCCATGCCGATCAGGTTGGAGCGGTGGATCCGCTCGTAGGACTCGGCGATGACGGCCTTCACGCCGAGCAGCGCGGTGCCCTTCGCGGCCCAGTCGCGCGACGAGCCGGAGCCGTACTCCTTGCCCGCGAGGACCACGAGCGGCGTACCGGCGGCGACGTAGTTCTCGGAGGCCTCGAACACCGTGGTGACCTCGCCGTCCTGGGTGAAGTCGCGGGTGAAGCCGCCCTCGGTGCCCGGCGCGAGCTGGTTGCGCAGGCGGATGTTGGCGAAGGTGCCGCGGATCATGACCTCGTGGTTGCCGCGGCGCGAGCCGTAGCTGTTGAAGTCACGCTGCTCGACGCCGTGCTCGAGGAGGTACTTGCCCGCGGGAGAGTCCTTCTTGATGGCACCGGCCGGGCTGATGTGGTCGGTGGTGACCGAGTCGCCGAGCTTGAGCAGCACGCGGGCGCCCTCGATGTCCTCGACCGGCTCCGGCTCGTCGGGCATGCCGTCGAAGTACGGCGCCTTGCGGACGTAGGTGGAGTCCTCGTCCCACGCGAAGGTGTCGCCCTCCGGGGTGGGCAGCGACTGCCAGCGCTCGTCACCGGCGAAGACGTCGGCGTAGTCCTTGGCGAACATGTCGGCGGTGATGGCCTCGCCGATCACGCGCTCGACCTCGGCCGGCGAGGGCCAGATGTCCTTGAGGAACACGTCGTTGCCGTCGGAGTCCTTGCCCAGCGGGTCCTCGAAGAGGTCGACGTCCATGGAGCCGGCCAGGGCGTAGGCCACGACGAGCGGCGGCGACGCGAGGTAGTTCATCTTCACGTCGGGGTTGATCCGGCCCTCGAAGTTGCGGTTGCCGGACAGCACCGAGACGACCGCGAGGTCCTTCTCCTGCACGGCCTGCGACACCTCGGGGATGAGCGGGCCGGAGTTGCCGATGCAGGTGGTGCAGCCGTAGCCGACGAGGTTGAAGCCGAGCTTGTCGAGGTACGGCGTGAGGCCGGCCTTCTCGTAGTAGTCGCTGACGACCTTCGAGCCGGGCGCGAGGGTGGTCTTGACCCACGGCTTGCGCTGCAGGCCCTTCTCGACGGCGTTCTTCGCGAGCAGCGCCGCGCCGATCATCACCGACGGGTTGGAGGTGTTGGTGCACGACGTGATCGCCGCGATGGTGACGGCGCCGTGGTCGAGCGTGAACTTCGTGCCGTCGGCGAGGGTGACGTCGACCGGGCTGCTCGGGCGGCCCTCGGACCGGTGCGCCGCGGACGGGTGGCCGTGCGGCGGCGCCGAGCCGTTGCCGGAGTGGGTCGGGGTGTCGGAGGCCGGGAAGGTGCCCTCGACCTCGTCGTCGTACCCGTGGGTCTCCTGCATGTCGGTGTCGCCGGTGTCGACGTACGCACCGAGCGCCTCGCGGAAGCCGTCACGGGCCTCGGTGACCTCGACGCGGTCCTGCGGACGCTTCGGGCCGGCGAGTGACGGGACGACCGTCGAGAGGTCGAGCTCGAGCTTCTCGGAGTAGCGGGGCTCGGCAGCCGGGTCGTGCCACAGGCCCTGGGCCTTGGCGTAGGCCTCGACGAGCTTGAGCTGCTCGTCGGAGCGGCCGGTGAGGCGCAGGTAGTCGATGGTCTGCTCGTCGATCGGGAAGACCGCGATGGTCGAGCCGAACTCCGGGCTCATGTTGCCGATCGTGGCGCGGTTGGCCAGCGGCAGCGCGGAGACGCCCTCGCCGTAGAACTCCACGAACTTCCCGACGACGCCGTGCTCGCGCAGCATCTCGGTGATGGTGAGCACCAGGTCGGTGGCGGTGGAGCCCTCGGGCAGCTCGCCGGACAGCTTGAAGCCGACGACGCGCGGGATCAGCATCGACACGGGCTGGCCGAGCATCGCGGCCTCGGCCTCGATGCCGCCGACGCCCCAGCCGACGACACCGATGCCGTTGACCATGGTGGTGTGGGAGTCGGTGCCGACGCAGGTGTCGGGGTAGGCCTGGACAACATCGGACCCGTCCGCTCCCTTGACAGAGCGGGTGAAGACGGTGCGCGCGAGGTGCTCGATGTTGACCTGGTGGACGATGCCGGTGCCCGGCGGGACGACCTTGAAGTCGTCGAAGGCGCCCTGGCCCCAGCGCAGGAACTGGTAGCGCTCGCGGTTGCGCTCGTACTCGATCTCGACGTTCTTCTCGAACGCCTCGGGGGTGCCGAAGACGTCCGCGATGACGGAGTGGTCGATGACCATCTCGGCCGGGGCGAGCGGGTTGATCTTGGACGGGTCTCCGCCGAGCTCGGCCATCGCCTCACGCATCGTGGCGAGGTCGACGACGCACGGGACGCCGGTGAAGTCCTGCATGATCACGCGCGCCGGCGTGAACTGGATCTCCTTGTCGGGCTGGGCGTTCTCGTCCCACCCGGCGAGGGCCTTGATGTCGTCGGCGGTGATGTCGGCGCCGTCCTCGGTGCGGAGGAGGTTCTCGAGCAGCACCTTGAGGCTGAAGGGCAGCGAGTCGACGTCGAGCCCCTCCCCCGTCACGGCGTCGAGCCGGAAGATCTCGTAGGACTTGCCGTCCACGTCCAGGGTGCTCTTGGCTCCGAAGCTGTCCTGACTGGCCATCCGCCATCTCCTCGTCTTGGTGCTCGGTCGTGATGCTGGTTCGTGATGCTGGTCTGGGTCGGGCTCGTCGGCTCTGGCCCATCTTGCCGCTGCGCGGAAGGGCGGGGGAAGTGAGGCTGTCCTTAGCCGGCCCGTCCCGGCGAGTCACGCTTTGTCTTGACGTCAAGATACACGACATCGAGTCGTCGGGACACGGCGGGTCCGTGCGCGCGGGCGCCGGGCCGTGCAGGCGGGGGTCAGTCGACCGTGAGGCTGGCGACCACGCCGGCGTGGTCCGAGGGCCAGCGACCCGAGGGCGTCCGGTCGCCGGGCTCCTCGCCGATGACCTCGGCGCGGTTGGTGGTGACGTCGTCGTCGTGGACGACCAGGTCGATCCGGGTCGTCAGCACGCCGGAGAGCAGCGCCGCGTCGAAGCAGCAGGTCGGGCCGGCCGCGCCGGGATTCGCCGCGGTCCAGGCGTCCGTGCCGACCGAGCCCACGAGCAGGTTGTACGCCGGGGCGGCGGGCGCCTCGGAGTTGTAGTCGCCGACGTACACCGTCGGCAGCGCGCCGTGCCGGGCGACGATCGCGGCCTGCGCGGCGAGCAGCTCCTGCACCTGGACGACCCGCAGCGGCTCGGCAGCCGCGCCGGCCTCCAGGTGGCTGTTGACGAACCGGAACGTCGCCCGCTTCGTCCGCACGTCCGCGGAGCCCCAGCCCCGCTTGACCGCCAGCTGACCCAGCGGCGTCGGGAACGTCAGCACGTTCTCGTACTGCCCGGCGTGCGCGGCCCTCACCCTGACGTTGGCGCGACGCAGGATCACGTCGCGGTCGAGCAGCGCCACCGCGCCCAGCCCGGTCGCCGTCTGGATCGGGATCGGAGGCGAGGCGAAGTTCTCCGCCGTCGCGCCGCGCACCTCGCGGTACGTCACGCCCCGGTCGGCCAGCGCCTCGAGCAGCAGGTCGAGGAAGTCGTAGCGCACCTGCGGCGACCCCGCCTGACCCGTGGCCGGGTCGTAGGTGGCGTACGTCGTCCAGCGCGTCACCTCCTGCAGGCCGACGACCGCGGGCCGCTCGGCGACGATCTCGTCGGCCACGGCGGCCATGCGCTCCTCGGGCCGCGTCGCCTGGACCGCCGCCCAGGTCTGCGTGGCAGTGGTGACGATCGCCGTCTGGTCGCCGCCCGCCAGGGCGGTGATGACCGGCGTGAGGTCGGCGCCGAGGTACAGGTTGCGCGTCATCACGTCGAACGTCCGAGCAGGGGCCGCGGCCCTGTCGGCGCCTCGCGACTGCTGCCCTGCAGACGCCGGGCCGGCGGACGTCGTCAGCGTCAGCGCCATCAGGGCGGCGACCACGGCCGCGGCCAGCCGGCGGGGCGAGGAGGATCGGGACACCTGCATGGCGGCGCTCCAGACGTGGGGGTGCCGGCAACGTAACCACGGCCGCGAGCCGGGCTCAATGGCCCGATCGGACCCGTCCACAAAGTTCGGTACAGACACTGGCCTTCGAACACTTGTTCGAGTAGACTGAGGCATGGCCTCCCCGCTCCTGCTGCCCGACGCATACGTCGACGGGCTCGACGCCGCCGCGACCGCGGCCGCGATGGTGGACGCCACGACGATGCGGCGGGCCACGGAGGTCAACGACCTGCTGCTGGTTGGCCGGTGGGCCGACCTCCACGCCTCCGACCCGCGGCTCGACCCACGACCCCACCCGGAGCTGCCGATGCCGCCCGGCTCCGACCGGCTGGTCGACGTCGGCGGCGAGGGGACCCCGCAGGTGCGCGAGCTGTGCCTCCACGAGGCCGCGGTCGCCCGGGGCGTCCACCCGCTGGCGATGCGCTCGGTCACCGCTGACGTGCTCGACCTGCGCCACCGGCTCCCTCGCGTGCACGCGAAGCTCCTCGACCTGGCCTGCGAGCCCTGGCTGGCGCGCAAGGTCGCCGGCATGTCGCGCCACCTGCCGGCCCCCGTCGTCCACGTCGTCGACGCAGCCGTGGCCGACGCCATCGGCTCGCTGCCGTCGGGCAAGGTGCTGTCCCTCTGCGAGGCGAAGATCATCGAGGCCGACCCGGCCCGCCACGCGGCGAAGCTGGAGGAGGCCCGTCGCCGCCGCCTGGTGACGCTGACCCGCATCGACGACGCGGGGCTGCGCACCGTGATCGCCCGGGTGACCGCCGGCGACGCCGCCTGGGTCGACGCGACGCTGACCCGGGCGGTCGAGATCCTCGGCAGCCGCCCGGAGCACGCGGCGACCGGGCGCGACGAGCTCCGCTCGATCGCCTTCGGCCTGCTGGCCCGCCCGGCCGAGCTGCTGCAACTGCTGCTCTGGCACGACGAGGGCGAGGATATCGACGATGAAGAGGCGCAGCCGGTGTCGCGGGCGTTGGCGATCCGCGAGAACGTGCTCGCCACGCTGCGCAGCCTCGACCTGACCGCCCTGCGGCCGACCGCGACGGTCTACGTCCACCTCCACTCGGCGGTGCTCGACGGCATCCCCGGCGTCGCCCGGGTCGAGGACCTCGGACCCCACACCCTGGCCCAGCTGCGCGACCTGCTGGGCCACGCGAACGTCACGCTCCGGCCGGTGATCGACCTCAACGACCGCGTCGCCACCGACGCCTACGAGCACCCGGAGCACGTGCGGGAGCGGCTCCACCTCGCCCGGCCCGGCTGCCGGTTCCCCCACGCCACCAACCGGTCGCGGCGGGTCGACGCCGACCATCCCGTGCCCTGGGACCCCGGCGGACCACCCGGGCAGACCAACAGCCACGACGGCCAACCCCTCTCCCGCACCGCCCACCGGGCGAAGACCCACCTGCGGTACACCTGCACGCCCCAGGGGCCCGGCGCCGTGCTCTGGCGCACGCCCCACGGCCTCCACCGCTGGGTCGACCACACCGGCACCCACGACCTCGCCGACGACGAGGTCGCCGACCTCGCCTCCGACGACCCGATCACCCGGATGCTGACCCGGATCTGCATCCGCGGGCGTACTGGTCAGCTCTGAAGGAAGTCCGTCAGCCGGCGTTCCACCTCGTCCCGCTCGGCCGCGGCGAGCGCCCCGCCGGTGAAGAACTCGTCGTCGGTCACCTCGGCGACCGGGTCGAGCACGGCAGGCAGCCCGAGATCGGGGCCGTCACCGCGGTCGACCTCGGCCAGCACGAGCCCCCGGCCGTGACCTCCGAACACGTCCACCGCGACCCGGACCCCGTCGACGACGCAGATCGACCGCCGCTTCACCAGGACGTGCGACGGCAGCACCAGCAGCGCCGCCCACTCCGGCTCGTCGAGGTAGATCGTCGTGTGGGCGACCTCTCCGGCACCCGACCCGGAGCCGCCCAGCCGGACCTTCTGATCGAGCTTGCGCACGACGCGCCCGTCGCCGTGCTCGACCTCGCGCAGTCGCAGCCTGGTGCCGTCGACGTACCGGTCCGTGATCCGCAGCGTCGCCGACACATCGAGCCCCACCGGCTCAGCCGCCAGCAGCCACCGCCGTTCGCGCTCGACGTGCGCGTACTTCAGCGACACGTCCTCCCGGGCCATGACCGCGGAGCGTAGCGCGTAGCCTCTGCCTGCGCGGCTCCGCGCAGCCCTCCCTCCCCCGAGGATCCAGCATGACCAGCCAGCCCGTACGCCGCAGGTGGCGGCCGTCCTTCCGCCACCCGGCACAGGTGATCGTCGCGGCGTTC
Organism: Nocardioides sp. GCM10027114; assembly: GCF_042659625.1. Taxonomy (NCBI): domain Bacteria; kingdom Bacillati; phylum Actinomycetota; class Actinomycetes; order Propionibacteriales; family Nocardioidaceae; genus Nocardioides; species Nocardioides sp. GCM10027114. Next base: position 181,984 of record NZ_JBHSSS010000006.1, on the reverse strand, counting down.
GCGGCCGCGATCCTCGTCGGGACGATCCTTCTGCTGCTCCCGGTCGCCCGCACTGATCCCGACGGCGCCCCGATCGTCACCGCGCTCTTCACGGCCACGAGTGCCGTCTGCGTGACCGGCCTGGTCACCGTGGACACCCCGACGTACTGGAGCGGCTTCGGCGAGGCCGTCGTCCTCGGCCTCATCCAGATCGGCGGCTTCGGCATCATGACGCTGGCGTCCCTGGTGGGACTCCTGCTGACCCGCCGGATGGGACTGCGCTCGAGGCTCACGGCCGCCGCCGAGACCAAGAGCCTCGGCCTCGGCGACGTCCGGTCCGTGCTCGTCGGGGTCGCGAGGGTGAGCCTCATCTTCGAGTCGGTGACGGCCCTGCTGCTGACCCTCCGGTTCGCGATCCACTACGACCTGTCACCGGGGACCGCGCTGTGGCGCGGCGTCTTCCACTCGGTGTCGGCGTTCAACAACGCCGGCTTCGCGCTGTACACCGACAACCTGATCCCCTTCGCCACCGACCCGTGGATCTGCCTGCCCATCGCCTTCGCGGTCATCTGCGGCGGCCTGGGCTTCCCCGTGCTGCTCGAGCTCCGGCGACAGCTGGGCCGACCGCGACGGTGGAGCCTGCACACCCGTCTCACCGTCTGGACGACCGTCGCGCTGCTCGGGCTCGGCACGCTCTTCGTCACGGCGAGCGAGTGGACCAACCGCGCGACGATCGGCGCGTACGACGTCCCGGGGCGGCTGCTGGTCGGCTTCTTCCAGGCCGTGATGCCGCGGACCGCCGGCTTCAACAGCGTCGACTACGGCGACATGCGGGAGAGCACCCTGCTCGGGACCGACGCCCTCATGTTCATCGGCGGCGGCTCAGCCGGCACCGCCGGCGGCATCAAGATCACCACCTTCGTGATCCTCTTCTTCGTGATCGTCGCCGAGGTCCGTGGCGAGCGGTACGTCAACGCCGGCGACCGCCGCATCGGCGAGCGCGTGCAGAGGCAGGCGCTGACGGTCGCGCTGCTTTCGATCGGCGTGATCGCCGCGGCGACGCTCGTGCTCCTGGAGCTGACCAGCTTCGAGACGAACGACGTGCTGTTCGAGGCGGTCTCGGCGTTCTCCACGGTCGGGCTGTCCACGGGCATCACCGACGACCTGCCACCCGCGGGGCAGCTCGTCCTGGTGGCGTTGATGTTCATCGGCCGCCTCGGACCCATCACACTGGTCTCGGCCCTTGCGCTCAGGGAGCGCCAGCTCCGCTACACCCTCCCGGAAGGACGCCCCCTCATTGGCTAGGCACCACAGCCGCCGCCCCGGCTCCCCCGTCGCCGTCATCGGCCTCGGCCGCTTCGGCAAGTCCCTCGCCCTCGAGCTGGTCAAGGAGGGCGTCGAGATCCTCGGCATCGACGGCGACCCGAAGGTCGTGCAGTCGCTGGCGGGCCGCCTCACCCACGCCGTCGAGGCCGACAGCACCGACGAGGAGGCCATGCGCCAGCTCTCGCTGCACGAGTTCGACCGGATCGTCATCGGCATCGGCAACGACCTCGAGGCGAGCATCCTGTCCGCCTCGGTGGCACTCAAGCTCGGTGTCCCCAACATCTGGGCCAAGGCGATCAGCGAGTCGCACGCGCGGATCCTGCGCCAGATCGGCGTCCACCACGTCGTCCGCCCCGAGCACGACATGGGACAGCGCGTCGCCCACCTCGTGCGGGGGCGGATGCTGGACTACATCGAGTTCGACGACGGCTACGCCATCGTCAAGGCGGTCGCGCCGGCCAGCCTGCACGGTCTTCCCCTGGGCGAGTCGCGACCCCGGTCGAAGTACGGAATCACGATCGTCGGGGTCAAGCGGACCGGCGAGGACTTCACCCACGCCACCCCCGACACGGTGGTCGAGGAGGGGGACCTGATCATCATCTCCGGCCCCCAGGACAAGGTCGAGACGTTCGCCGAGATTGCCTGACGCCGCGCCAGCCCGGCGACCTGCCGGCTCAGCGCTCCAGCAGCGCCACGCACTCCACGTGGTGCGTCATCGGGAAGAGGTCGAAGGCACGGATCCGGGTCAGCCGGTAGCCGCGCTCGGCGAACAGCGCGAGGTCGCGGGCCAGTGCGGCCGGGTCGCAGGCGACGTACGCGACGGCGCGCGGCGCCCGGTCGACCACCTGGTCGACGACCTTCTTCTTGGCGCCCTCGCGCGGCGGGTCGAGCACGACCAGGTCGAACGGCTCGTCGTACGACTCCGCCAGCACCCGGTCGACGCTGCCGGTCGCCACGACGGCGGGCACGTTGGTGCGGGCGTGCCGCGCGGCTGCCCGGTCGCCCTCGACGGCGACGACCCGCGCATCCGGGCCGACCCGGTCGCGCAGGAACCGGGTGAAGAGCCCGACGCCGGCGTACAGGTCGAGCGCGGCCTCGCCGGGCTGCGGGTCGAGCAGGTCGAGCACCGTCCCGACGAGGACGCGGGGCGCGCCCGGGTGCACCTGCCAGAAGCCGTCCGCCTCGACGGCGTAGGCGTGCTCCACTCCCCCGACCTCGACCGTCTCGAGGATCGGCGTCCCCGGCTGGGCCGAGGGGATCTCGCGCGCGTCGCGGCTGGCGATCAGGCAGTCGTCAACGGGGATCACGTCGCGGGAGCGGTGGGGGTGCATCCCGCGACGGCCGTCCGCCGTGCGGGCGTACTGGACGCGGGTGCGCCAGCGCAGCCCGTCCTCGTCGCCCGGCACCGCCTCGACCTCGAGGCCGGTCACCAGCGGGTCGTGGGCGTCGAACTTCCCGATGCGCACCAGCTGCTCGCGGACCACCTGGGTCTTCAGCGCCCGCTGCGCCGGGATGGCGACGTGCTGGAAGTCGCAGCCGCCGCACAGGCCCGGGCCCGCGACCGGGCACGGCGCCTCGACCCGGTCGGACGACGCGTCGCGCACCTCGACGGCGTCCGCGCGCCAGAACCGGTCGCCGTCGGTGCCCTCGGTCACCTCGAGGACCACCCGCTCCCCCGGGATGGCGTGGCGGACGAAGACGACCCGGGTCTCGTCGCCGTCGCCGGTGGGGACCCGCGCGACGCAGTGACCGCCGTGGGCGACGGGGCCTACCTCGACGGTGAAGCGCTCGCCGACCCGCGACCGGCCCTTGGCCTTGCGCTGCCTGGTGTGCCGGCTCATCGCTGGATCTGCCCCCCGCCGCTGCCGGACTCGTCGCGAACCTGGCCGCGACGCAGGTCGCCGGCCTGCACCCACGCCGCCTCGCGCGACTCCCGCTCGCGGGCGATCTCCGACGACCGCAGCTGGTAGGGCACCGAGGTCACCATCACGCCGGGGGTGAACAGCAGACGCCCCTTGAGCCGAAGCGCCGTGTGGTTGTGCAGCAGCTGCTCCCACCACCGGCCGACGACGTATTCCGGGATGTAGACCGCGACCACGCCGCGTGGGTTGGCCTTCCGGATCTCGCTGGCGTAGTCGACGATCGGCCGGACGACCTCGCGGTACGGCGAGTGCAGCACCTTGAGCGGTACGCCGAGGTTGCGCATCTCCCACTCCTCGAGGAGCCGGTTGAGCTCCTTCGCGTCGGAGGCGACGTAGACGCCCTCGAGCACGTTCGGACGGGAGGCCTTGGCGAACGCCAGCGCCCGCAGCGTCGGCTTGTGCAGCTTGCTGACGAGGACGATCGCGTGCACCCGGGTCGGGAGCACCTTGTCCTCCTCGACAGCGGCGAGCTCCTCGGCCACGTTGTCGTAGTGGCGGCTGATGGCCTGCATGACCACGAAGAAGATGCCCATGGCGAGGATCGCGATCCAGGCGCCGAGCAGGAACTTGGTGATGATGACGATCACCAGGACCGTGCCGGTGAACGACAGGCCGATGGCGTTGATGACCCGCGAGCGCTGCATGCGCCGACGCTCCGCCGGGTCGGTGGCGCTCTTCAGGTGGCGGGTCCAGTGCCGCACCATGCCGAGCTGGCCGACGCTGAAGGAGACGAACACGCCGACGATGTAGAGCTGGATCAGCCGGGTGACCTCGGCGTCGAACGCCAGGATCAGCGCGATCGCCATCGCCGCGAGGAAGACGATGCCGTTGCTGTAGGCGAGCCGGTCGCCGCGCGAGCCGAGCGCCCGCGGGGCCAGGCCGTCCTGGGCGAGGATCGAGCCGAGCACCGGGAAGCCGTTGAACGCGGTGTTGGCCGCGAGGATGAGGATCACGCCGGTGACCGTGATGACGAAGTAGAACGCCGGCCGGAAGTCGGCGAAGAGCGCGTCGGCGATCTGCGCGATCAGCGTGGTCTGGTCGTAACCCTCGGGCAGCACCCCGCCCGGGCCGGACAGCCGCTCGAGCTCGTGCGGGTCGACGTAGCGCACGCCCATCTGGTCGGCGAGCACGATGACGCTCATCATCATCGTGATCGCGATCATGCCGAGCAGCAGCAGCGTCGTCGCGGCGTTGCGGCTCTTGGGCTTGCGGAACGCCGGGACGCCGTTCGACACGGCCTCGATACCGGTCAGCGCCGCACAGCCGGAGGAGAACGCCCGGGCCAGCAGGAACATCAGAGCCACGGTGGTCAGTGGCCCCTCGAACCCCTCGGCGGGCGCGATGTCGAGGCTGGCGCTCTCCACCTCGGGCAGCGTGTCGTTGAACAGCCGCCACAGGCCGTAGCCGCACATCGTGAACATGGCGGCCATGAAGGCGTACGTCGGGATCGCGAAGACGGTGCCCGACTCCCGGATCCCGCGCAGGTTGATCGCCATCAGCAGCAGGACCATGCCGCTCGCCGCCGTCGCCTCGTGGCCGACGAGCATCGGCAGCGCGGAGGCGGCGTACTGGGCGCCCGACGAGATCGACACCGCGACGGTCAGCACGTAGTCGACGAGCAGCGCGCTGCCGACGGTGATGCCGGCTGTCCGGCCGAGGTTGACGGTGGCCACCTCGTAGTCGCCGCCGCCGCTCGGGTAGGCGTGGACGTTCTGCCGGTAGGAGGCGACCACGACGGCCATGACGAGCGCGACGGCCAGGCCGATCTTCCACGACCAGACGTACGCCGAGGCGCCGGCCAGCGACAGCATGATGAAGATCTCGTCCGGCGCGTAGGCCACCGACGACAGCGCGTCGCTGGCGAAGACCGGCAGCGCGATCTTCTTGGGGAGCAGAGTCTCGCCGAGCTGGGAGCTCCTGAGCTTCCGGCCGACGAGGATCCGCTTGGAGACATCAGCGACACCCACGAACGGACAGGCTAGACCCCCTCCCCCGACATGGGGGTCCCGACCGGCGCATTCCGAGGTCTCGGCTGGGATACGGTTTCACCGTGCACGTCGTGATCATGGGTTGCGGCCGCGTCGGATCGACGCTCGCCCGCAGCCTCGAGGACCGCAACCACACCGTCTCGGTCATCGACAGCGAGCCGGACGCGTTCCGGCGGCTGGGGCCCTCCTTCAACGGGGACAAGGTCACCGGGATGGGGTTCGACCAGAGCGTCCTCGAGAAGGCCGGCATCCGCCGCGCCGAGGCGTTCGCCGCGGTCTCCAGCGGTGACAACTCCAACATCATCGCGGCGCGGGTCGCGCGCGAGACGTTCGGCATCCAGCAGGTCGTGGCCCGCATCTACGACCCGGGCCGCGCCGAGGTCTACCAGCGGCTCGGCATCACGACGGTGGCCACGGTCAAGTGGACGGCCGACCAGGTGCTGCGCCGGCTGCTGCCGGCCGGCGCCGAGCCGGACTTCCGCGACCCCTCGGGCACGATCCGCCTCGACCAGGTCCCGGTCCCGGACACCTGGATCGGCCAGCGGACCATCCACTTCCAGGAGCAGACGCGGAGCCGGATCGCCTGGATCGACCGGTTGGGCGAGGGCATGCTGCCCACCCGCGAGACGATCATCCAGGAGGGCGACCTCGTCCACCTGGTGATGCGCGAGGAGAACGCCCCGCACGCCTACTCCGTCATCGACCGCGGCCCAGAGGAGAGCTGACATGCGCGTCGCCATCGCGGGGGCCGGAGCCGTCGGGCGCTCGATCGCCCGGGAGCTCATCGCCAACGGGCACCAGGTCCTGCTCATCGACAAGGACGCCGGGAACATGAAGCCCGAGCGTGTCCCGGACGCCGAGTGGCTGCTCGCGGACTCGTGCGAGCTGTCCTCCCTCGAGGAGGCCCGCCTCGACCGCTGCGACGTGGTCATCGCGGCCACCGGCGACGACAAGGTCAACCTCGTGACCTCGCTGCTCGCGAAGACCGAGTTCGCCGTGCCGCGCACCGTCGCCCGGGTCAACCACCCCAACAACGAGTGGCTCTTCACCGAGGCGTGGGGCGTCGACGTCAACGTCTCGACGCCGCGCATCATGTCGGCGCTGGTCGAGGAGGCGGTCACGGTCGGCGACCTCGTCCGGCTGTTCACCTTCCGCCAGGGCAACGCCAACCTCGTGGAGCTCACGCTGCCCGAGGACTCGCCGTACGTCGGCAAGCCCGCGGGGCTGATCCCCTTCCCCGAGAACTGCGCGCTGGTGACGATCCTGCGCGACGGGCAGGTCTACACCCCCGACGCCGAGCAGCCGATCGAGTCCGGGGACGAGCTGCTGTTCGTGGTCTCCGCGGACGTCGAGGAGGAGCTCGAGCGGCTGCTCGCGCCCAGCCTTCACGGCGGCTGAGGGGGGCGGCTCAGGCCCGCGACGGCTCCACCGGGGTCCGGTCGCGGGCGAGCAGCGCCACCATCCCCGCGAGAGCGGCGAGCTGGAGCGGCCAGCCCAGCACGATCTTGAGGACGCCGAGCGCCGCGATGGCGGTGTCGACGTCGACCGCGCCGGACTTCGCGCCGAGCCACAGCGGCGCCTGCACCAGCACCCGGAGCACGCACGGCGCGACGAGGACCCAGGTGAGGGTCGTGCACAGCCGCACGACCTGCTTGTCGCGGTGCCAGGCGGTGGCGTCCCCGGTGACGCTGCCGACCATGAAGCCGACCAGCGGCCAGCCGATGAGGCACGTGAACGCCAGCACGACGGAGTAGCCGGCGTTGTAGAGGATGCCGGGCAGGAAGTAGGCGAGCGCCTGGTCGTCGGCGCTGCCGCCGGACCGGGCCGACATGGTCACGAAGAGCCACCCCATGCCGATGCCGACGAGCGCATTGACCACGAACTGCACGGTCGAGCGCTGCACCAGCCTGACCACGAGCAGCAGCAGCGCCGCCGCGACGCTGACCAGCAGCGCCGTGCGGAGCTCGCGGGTGGTCAGCCAGATGACCGTGAAGGTGATGGTCGGGACCGCCGCCTCGAGCATCCCGCGCTTGCCGCCCAGCGCCGTCGAGAGCTGCTTGCGGACGACGGCCTCGACGGTGAGGGTCGTGGGGGTCGCCGAGGTCTCGGGGCTCATAGGATCGGGGCTCACGGGATCAGGGCTCACGGGATCAGCTCGTATCGGGGGTTGTAGAGGACACGGTGGCCGTCGGCGGTGCCGATGCGGCCCTCGACCTGGACGGCGCGGCCGGGGGTGATACCGGCGATGCGCCGGCGACCCAGCCACACGAGCACGATCGCGCCGGAGCCGTCGTACAGCTCGGCCTCGAGGGCCGGCACGCCGCCCCGCGGACGGAGCGTGACGGTGCGCAGCGAGCCGCGCAGCACCACCCGGTCGCGGTCGGGCGCCTCGGCGATGCTCTGCACGCCCGCAAGCGCGTAGGTGCGCCGCAGGTCGCGGTCGTGCTGGTCGTTGGGGCTGGCCCACCGGCTCAGTGCCTGTCGCAGCCGGCTCTTCTCCGCCGGGCCCCTGGTCGTGCTCTCGGCCACGCAACCAGCCTAGGCGCCCGGCGGCGGGACCCGCCGCGCATCGGAGGGCACGGTCACCGGCAGCGGGTCGCCGACCGGCATGGCGTGCTCGCCGCGGCGCACCACGACGTTGCGCAACGACGCCTCCCACGCTGCGGCGCTCTCCGGGTCGACGGCCGGCCGGCCGAGGAGGGTGCCGCGCAGCATCCAGCGCGGGCCGTTGACGCCGATGATCCGCGACGGCTGGGTGGCGGTCCGGCCGTCCTCGGTGGTGACGGTGAGCTGGCAGACGAGCTCCGGCCCGAAGGAGCCCTCGCGCTCGGTGGCGGTGCCACCGCGCCGTGCCATGTCGGCGGCGATCTGCGGCCGGACCTCGTCCCACAGGTCGCCGTTGCGGGGCGCCGAGAAGGCACGCAGCTCCAGCGCGCCGTCGGAGCCGGTGAGCAGGACGGCCTGGACCTGCTGGCTGCGCTCGTCGACCTGGAGCCGCAGCTCGCGGCCCGGCTCGGGGGCGATCAGCAGCGAGCCGAGGTCGACCCGAGCCACGCCGTCGCCGTCCACGTCGTCGATGTCGAAGGGCCCGACCTTGGGGGTCACCGGCTCGTCGGCCGGAGCCTCGACGGGCTCGGACGGCTCGGACCTGCGGCGGAACTTCACGACGTCTCCCGGTCGGTGTGGGGCTGGCTCTCCTCGGGGGTCCCTGCACGGCCCGACGGACCGAATCCCCCGGTAGAACCGTATCCCCCGTCACCACGCACCGACGCGGGGAGGCTGTCGACCTCGACGAACCGCGCCCGCTCGAAGCGCTGCACGACCAGCTGGGCGATCCGGTCGCCGCGCCGCAGCTCGATCGGCTCGACCGGGTCGTGGTTGATGAGCATCACCTTGATCTCGCCGCGGTAGCCGGCGTCGATGGTGCCGGGGGTGTTGACGATCGAGAGGCCGTGGCGCGCCGCCAGGCCCGATCGCGGGTGGACGAGCGCGACGAAGCCGTCGGGCAGCGCCAGCGCCACCCCGGTCGGCACCATCGCCCGCTCCCCCGGCTTCAGCGTCACGTCGACCGCAGTCACCAGGTCGGCGCCGGCGTCGCCCGGGTGGGCGTAGGAGGGCAGGGGCAGGTCGGGGTCCAGGCGGACCACGCTGACGTCGAGCTCGGGGGGCACGGCCGGGACCCTACCCGTCGGCTCCTACGATTCTCCCGTGGCCATTCACCCCGTGGAGTACGACGAGCGGTTGCGCGTGCCGCTGCGCTGGTGGGTGCAGGGCACGATGCTGGTCGCCAGCCTGTGGCTGGCCGTGGTCGTCGCGCTCCCCGAGGTCGCGGCGCTGGGCATCGGGCTGGGCGGGGCCGCGCTGATGGCCGGCCTGCTGACCGCCTGGGGCTCCCCGCGGGTCCAGGTCCGCGACGGGGTCTTCCGCGCCGGGCGGGCCGCGATCGAGGGCCACCACCTCGGTGCCGCCACACCGCTCGACGCCGACGCCACCCGGCGCACCGCCGGCGTCGAGGCCGACGCCCGCGCCTACCTGGTGCTGCGGCCCTACCTCAAGCGCGCGGTGCGCGTCGAGATCAGCGACCCGGCCGACCCCACGCCGTACTGGCTGGTGAGCACCCGGCACCCCGACCGGCTGGCGGCTGCACTGGCCGCCCTCGCGCCGACGGGTTCTCGCGACTGACGGTTGGGTACTGTCGGCCCATGGCATCTGGATCGAAGGTCTGGTCGGTCTTCTCGCTCGTGTCCGCGGTCGGCGCGGCCGCCGTGGCGAGGAAGACGCTCGACAAGTCGTGGCAGGTCGCGACCGGCAAGAAGCCGCCGGAGAACCCTGCCGACCCCGACGTGGAGATCTGGGAGGCGGTGAGCTGGGCGCTCGTCACCGGAGCGTTCATCGCGCTGGCGCGGATGCTCGCGCAGCGCAAGGCCGCCTCCTACTACACCAAGTCGACCGGGCACCTGCCGCCCGACCTGGTCAAGGACGGCCAGTAGCCCCGCACTACTCCAGGCACACAGCAGGCACGCAGAAGGCCGCAACCCGTCCGGGTTGCGGCCTTCTCTCGTCTCTCGCCTGGTGCGTGATCAGGCGCAGTCGCGGCAGATGAGCTTCTTCTCGTCGGCCAGCTGGCTGCGGTGGTGCACCAGGAAGCAGCTCATGCAGGTGAACTCGTCCTCCTGCTTCGGCTTGACCTCGACGGCCAGCTCCTCGTGGGAGAGGTCCGCCCCGGGCAGCTCGAACGACTCAGCGGCCTCAGCCTCGTCCTCGTCGACCTTGCCGGAGTTCTTGTCGTGCCGGCGTGCCTTGAGCTCTTCGATGCTCTCTTCTGACTGGTCTTCCTCGTTCTTGCGCGGCGCGTCGTAATCGGTCGCCATCGTCGTTCCTCCAACTCCCCATGAGCCCCGGCCGTCCCACGATCGTCTCGTCGTCGGCGCCAGATTGTGCACCATCGATGGTGCCTGCCGCACACCGGTCCCACGTCGTGTCGCGTGAACAGTCTGTGAAGGTCGGCTATTCCCCGGTCGGGGTGGTGAATCCTGCCTCCTGCACGGCGTCCAGCAGGGCGTCGTAGCCGTGCGCGGGCGCGCACAGCACGAGGTCGTTGCCGCCCGCCCCGCGCAGCAGCTCGACCCGGGCACCGGCTCCCTCGGCGACGAGCGCCCCGGCCGCGTGGTCCCAGGGCTTCACGCCCTCCTCGACGTAGCCGTCCAGCCGGCCCTCGGCGACGTGGCAGAGGTCGAGCGCGCAGGCCCCGAGCCGCCGGATGTCGCGGACTCGCGGCAGCAGGCGGCCGACCGCGGCCGCCTGGAGCTCGCGCAGCTCCGTCACGTAGTGGAAGCCGGTGGCCACGAGCCGCTGATGGAGCGGCGCCGGCCCGCGCACCTGCAACGGCACGCCCTCGCGGCGCGCGTCGACGAGGCTCGCGCCGTCCGCCGAGGTCGTCCGCACCGCGGTGTACGCCGCGTCGGCGGCGACGTCGAGCACCACGCCCGCGACGGTCACGCCGTCGCACTCGGCGGCGACGGAGATGGCGTACTGCGGGATGCCGTAGAGGAAGTTGACGGTGCCGTCGATCGGGTCGACGATCCAGCGGACCCCGGAGGTCCCCGCCTCGTCGTGGCCCTCCTCGCCCAGGAAGCCGTCGTCGGGGCGGGCGTCGAGGATGAGCCGCCGGATCAGGTCCTCGGACTCCTGGTCGACCCGGGTGACGATGTCGATGTCGCTGGACTTGGTGCCGGTGACCTCGACGCCGTCTCGGCGCCGCTCGCGGACCAGCGCGGCTGCCTCGCGGGCCACCGACTCGGCGAGGCGCAGCAGCTCCCGGTGGTCGACGTCCCCGCTCACGAGTCCGCGCTCAGGAGTCCAGGCCGCACAGCGCCGGCCGCGGGCCCCGCGGGTTCGGGCAGCAGCCCACGCCGCAGACGTCGAACCACGCGGGCATGCTGCCGACGGCCGTGCGTGTCGGCTCCTCGCCGCGTTCGGTCGCGGCGCGCTCGACCAGCAGGTCGCGGATCATCGCCACGAAGCGGGGGTCGACGCCCGGGGTGGCGGCCCGGACGGCCGGCAGGTCGAGCTTCTCGGCGGTGGCCACGGCCTCGGTGTCGAGGTCGTAGATGACCTCCATGTGGTCGGAGACGAAGCCGAGCGGGATCATCACCACGCCGGGTGCGCCCTGCGCCTTGAGGTCCTCGAGGTGGTCGTTGACGTCCGGCTCCAGCCAGGGCACGTGCGGTGGCCCGGAGCGGGAGCAGTAGACGAGGCCGTGGGGGTTGCGGCGGCCCGTCTCCTGGCGGACCCGGTCGACGACCTCGGCCATCGCACTGCGGTGCTGCAGCACGTAGGCGCCGCCGCTGCGGCCGCTGGAGTCGTTCATCACCTCGGGGATCGAGTGCGTCACGAACGTCAGGTGCGCGCCGTCGCGGGCCTTCTCGGGCAGGTCGGCGAGGGCAGCGAGGGTGGCGTCGACCACCGGCTCGATGAAGCCCGGGTGGTTGAAGTACTGGCGCAGCCGGTCGAGGCGCGGCGCCCCCTCGACGTCCGACACGGCGTCGAAGAGGTCCTCGCGGTACTGGCGGCAGCCGGAGTACGACGAGTAGGCGCTGGTGACGAAGCACGCGGCCCGGGTCACCCCGTCCGCCTTCATCTCGGCCACGGCGTCGCGGAGGTAGGGGTCCCAGTTGCGGTTGCCCCAGTAGACCGGGAGGTCGATGCCGGCGCCGCGCAGGTCCTCGCGGATCGCGGCGAGCAGCTCGCGGTTCTGGTCGTTGATCGGCGAGCGGCCCCCGAACAGGAAGTAGTGCTCGCCGACCTCCTTGAGCCGCTCCCGCGGGATGCCCCGGCCCCTGGTGACGTTCTCGAGGAACGGGACCACGTCCTCGGGCTTCTCCGGGCCCCCGAAGGAGACCAGGAGCAGGGCGTCGTACGGCGCGACGTCGTGCAGCATGCGCCCCATCGTAGGGAGCGCGCGCAACAGCGACGGAGCCCCGGTCCCGTCATACCCCGGACTGGGTGGTCGCCCCTCGATATCCGGTTGGGTGCGGTTGTCACCGAGCCCTACGCTCACTCCTGCCATGCTCGCGTCGTACCGCCGGATCCTCGCGCTGCCGGGCGCTGCCCTCTTCAGCGCGACCGGCCTCGTCGCGCGCCTCCCGATCGCCATGGTCAGCCTCGGCATCGTGCTGCTCGTCTCCGAGGCCACCGGCTCCTACGGCCTCGCCGGCTCGGTCTCCGCGGCCTACCTCGTCGCCAACGGCGGCGCCGCGATCGTGCAGGGCCGGCTGCTCGACCGCTTCGGGCAGGCACGGGTGCTCGCCGTGCTGATCGTGGTCTTCGGCGTCAGCCTGTCGCTGATGATGTGGGCGGTCGAGGCCGACTCCCCGCTGCCGCTGGCCTACGCGCTCGCCGTGGTGGCCGGCGCGACGCTCCCGTCCGTGGGCGCGTGCGTGCGCGCGCGCTGGTCGCATGCGGTCCGCTCCCCCGACCAACTGCAGACGGCGTTCGCCCTCGAGGCGGTCGCCGACGAGGCGGTCTTCATCCTCGGGCCCATCCTCGTCACCGTCCTCGCCACGTCGTGGCACCCGGTGGCCGGCCTCGGCACCGCGGTCGTCACCGGCGTGGTCGGCACGCTCGCCTTCGCCGCGCAGCGCGGGACGGAGCCCCCGGTCGAGCGGCCGACCGGGCCGAAGGGCCCACGGCCGGCCATGCCGTGGGCCACGGTCCTGCCGCTGGCCCTCGTCTCGGCGGCCCTCGGCACCCTCTTCGGCGCCGCCGAGGTGGCCACGGTCGCCTTCGCCGAGGAGGCCGGCAGCAAGGGGTACGCCGGCGTGCTGCTGGCGCTCTACGCCCTCGGCAGCCTGGTCTCGGGCGTGCTCACCGGCGCCGTGCACTGGCGCCGTGGCCCCGACCACCGGGTCCGCTGGGGCGCAGCCGGGATGATGGTGGCGATGCTGCCGCTGGCCTTCGTCGGATCGGTCTGGGTGATGGGCGCAGCGCTCTTCGTCGCCGGCTTCGCGATCGCGCCGACCATGATCGCCACCATGTCGCTCACCGAGCAGGTCGTGCCGCCGGGGCGGCTGACCGAGGGGATGATGGTCATGCACACGGGGATCGTGGCGGGCGTCGCCCCCGGCGCCACGCTGGCCGGCGTCGTCGTGGACGCCTCCGGCGCGTCCCCGGCGTACCTCGTCGCCGCCGGCGCGGGTGCCGTGGCCGCGGTCGCGGCGCAGGCGATCCCGCGCCGGCTGCCGCTGCGCGAGCCCGTGCCGGCGCCCACCACACCGCTCTAGGCCCCCCTGGCCCCCTCTAGGCTCCTCCCGTGGAGTGGCGCAGCTGGTCGGGGCTCGAGTCCGCGCGACCGGCCCGGGTCCTGCACCCCGTCGACACCGACGCCGTCGCCACGGCCGTGGCGCGGGCCCGCGACGAGGGCACGCCCGTCAAGATGGTCGGCACCGGCCACAGCTTCACCGGGATCGCGCGGCCCGAGCACACGCTCCTCTCGCCGCGCCGGCTGACCGGCCTCGTCGCCGTCGACCGGGACGCCATGACCGCCACCGTCCGGGCCGGCACCCCCCTGCACGTGCTGAACGCCGAGCTCGAGGCCCACGGGCTGTCGCTGCACAACATGGGCGACATCGCCGAGCAGACCGTCGCCGGCGCCATCTCGACCGGCACCCACGGCGCGGGCGGAGTGACCGCGGGGCTCGCGGCCCAGGTGGCCGCCCTCGAGCTGGTCAACGGCGAGGGCGAGGTGCTGCGCGCGACCGCGACCGAGAACCCCGACGTCCTCGACCTCGCCCGGGTCGGGCTCGGCGCGCTGGGCGTGCTGACCACGGTCACGTTCCGGGTCGAGCCGATCTTCCTGCTCGAGGCGACGGAGGAGCCGATGTCGTGGGACCGGGCGCTGGGGTCGTTCGACGAGCTGGTCGACACCCACCACCACGTCGACCTCTACTGGTTCCCCCACACCGACCGGCTGCTCACCAAGCGCAACGACCGGCTCGCGGCCCCGGTCGCCGAGGCGGCGCCGCTCCCCCGCTGGCGGGCCTGGCTCGACGACGAGCTGCTCGCCAACACCCTCTTCGGTGCGGTGCTCGCCGGCGCCAACCGGGTCCCGGCGGTGATCCCCCGCATGAACCGGGTCAACGCCCGCCTGCTCTCGGCACGCACCTACAGCGACGTGGCCCACCGGGTGCTCACCTCCCCGCGCCGGGTGGTCTTCCGGGAGATGGAGTACGCCGTGCCGCGCGAGCAGGGGCTCGCTGCGCTCCGCGAAGCGCGGCGGGTGATCGAGCGGTCCGGGTGGCGGGTGGGCTTCCCCGTGGAGATCCGGGCCGCGCCGGCCGACGACGTGCCGCTGTCGACGGCGTACGAGCGGGACACCGTGTACCTCGCGTTCCACACGCACCGCGACGCCGACCACACGGCGTACTTCGCCGGGGTCGAGCCCGTGCTGCGGGCGCACGGTGGCCGCCCTCACTGGGGGAAGCTGCACTCGCTGGGCGCCGAGGAGCTGGCCGACCTCTACCCGAGGTTCGCCGACTTCCTCGCGCTGCGCGAACGGCTCGACCCGGCACGGCTGTTCGGCAACGCCTACCTGCGGCGGACGCTCGGCGACTGAGCCCCCGGCCGGCGGCTCAGCACGGCGGGCCTGCCCCGGGGCCGGTGTCGACGGTCAGTCGCCAGACACGACCGTAGAGCTGGTCACCGGCCTTGCCGGTGAGTGAGCGGTTGCCGACCGTCGGTGCAGTCGTCGGCGCGATGCTGCCGAGCGCGAACGTGCTGGTGGTGCTCACGCAGTCGACGGTGATCCCGACGGTGCCGCCGCTGCGCCAGCACGAGACGGTGTGGCGCAGCCCGCCATCGGCGAGGCTCGCGCCCGCGGAGGTGACGAAGACCCGTCCGCCGGTGCCGTTGAGCACGCACTGCGGCACCCCGGTCCGGGTGAGCTGCAGCTTGATCTGCTGCTCCGAGTACAGACCGGCCTGGGCGACGTTGGCGGTGGACTTGGCCCGGATCCAGTCCACCGCGAGGTCGACGGTCCAGGCGAAGTCGTCGGCGCCGGGGGCAGGGAACCCGGAGCCGGTGAAGTACGCCAGCCCTGGCGCGGTGGTGAACCGGACGGCCCACTCGCCGTAGCCGTCGCCCACGGCGGTGCCGTTCTTGATCGCGAACGGCTCGGTGCCGGGCGGCCCGACGAGCTGGTGGGCAGCCTGGTCGTAGGTCCAGGTGGTGGAGGTCGGCGTGGGACCGCTCGCGACGGCAGCCGTCGAGGACACCAGCAGCGCGCTGAGCACGCACAGCACGACGGTGGTGGAGATGGCCCGTGCGGCAACGGCCACGCCCCGGAGCCGATGCACTCCTCTGAGTTACACCCGCGACGACGTGAGCGCCAGCCCGACCAGACCACTCAGCAGGGCGAGCCGTCGTCAGACCGACGCGGGACCTGTCGGCACGGGGGCCTGCCAGTGCCGCCAGATCGCCAGCAGCCGCCACGTCAGGCAGGTGCCGCCGCCCAGCAGCGCCACGACGAGCGTGGGCAGGTCGACCCAGGACACGGAGGCCACGGCGATCGCGGCCCCCGCCAGCGCCGGAGTGGCGTAGAGCTCGCCGCGGAAGGTGACCGGCACCCGGCCGGCCAGCACGTCACGGACCATGCCGCCCCCGATCCCGGTGACCATGCCCATCAGCGCGGCGGGCACCGGGCCGAGCCCGAACTCGAGGGCCTTGAGTGCGCCGGTCACGCAGAAGAGCGCCAGTCCGAAGGCGTCGAACACGTTCACCTGCCGCTCCATGCGGCCCAGCGCCGGGTGGTAGACGAACGTCAGCAGACCAGCGGCGACCGGCACCAGCAGGTAGCGCCAGTCGGCCAGCGCCGCCGGCGGCGTCGCGTCGATCAGCACGTCGCGCAGGAAGCCGCCCCCGAGCCCGGTCGTGCCGGCCAGCACCAGCACGCCGAAGACGTCGAGCTCCTTGCGAACCGCGACGAGCGCGCCGGAGATCGCGAACACGAAGATGCCCAGGAGGTCCAGCACCACCAGGGTCGTCGAGGGCTCGGGCTGCACGGGCCACGAGGTTACCGGGGCACGCCGCCACGGGAGCGACGTCGGGGCCGCTCGCTGGCGTAGGCTCGGGCGAACCGGACGGCAGACCCCGGAGACACGGCAGGAGCAGGGACAACCGATGGCGCACCTCACGCTCACTGGCTTGAGCGACGACGGCAAGCGCCTGCTCCTCGTCAGTGACAAGGGTGTCGAGTTCACGCTCGACATCGACGCCCGGCTCCGGGCCGCACTGCGCGGAGAAGGCGCCGGACGACGAATGGAGATCAAGATGGACAGCGCACTCCGCCCCCGCGACATCCAAGCGCGGATCCGGTCCGGCGAGACCCCCGAGGCCGTGGCCCAGGCCGCGCAGACGACCGTGGACCGGATCATGGCCTTCGCCGCCCCGGTGCTCGCCGAGCGGCAGCACGTCGCCGACCGCGCCCAGCGGTCCTCCGTGCGCCGCCGCGGCGGCGACCAGGGAGGTGGTGCGGGCGGTGCCGGAGGGGCCCGCACGCTCGGCGACGTCGTCGCCTTCCACCTGCGCTCGCTCAACGTCGACCCCACCACCGTGAACTGGGACGCGTGGCGCCGCGAGGACGGCCGCTGGTCCCTCGTCGGCGACTTCTCGACCTCGCAGCGCAGCGGGCAGGCGACCTTCGCCTTCGATCCTCCCGGCAACTACGTGGTCGCGGAGAACGAGGAGGCACGCTGGCTCCTCGGCGAGCAGGTCGAGAAGCCGGTCCCGGACGGGGAACCGGCCCGCGACGACCTCCAGCAGGCCCGGCAGCGTCGGCTCTCGGCCGTGGCTGCCGAGCAGCTGCCGCTGGGTGACGAGCTGGGTGACGAGCTGGGTGACGAGCTGGGCGACGAGCTGGGCGACGACGCGATCGAGCTCGTGACCGACCAGCCGGCCGAGGCGTTCCTCGACGAGCCCGCGGCCCCCCAGCCCGAGCCGCAGGCCCAGCCCCAGGCCCAGCCCCAGGCCCGGCCCGAGCCCGCCGCCGAGGCCACCCCCGAGCCGGAGCCTGCGGCGGAGCCGGAGCGCCCGCGTCGCCCCGCCAAGCGCAAGGGCCGCGCGTCCGTGCCGAGCTGGGACGAGATCATGTTCGGCGGCGGCAAGGCCGAGTAGGGCCGGGCTAACGACGGGTTCCGGCCGGCGCTACGGCGACCGTCCTCACATCGCCGCGGACCTCCTCATCAGGACTACTCAGCGGTAGTGTCACGCCCATGTCGTACTTCGTCACGGGAGCGACCGGGTTCATCGGCAGGTTCCTGGTCCAGGAGCTGCTCGACCACCGCGAGGGGGACATCTACGTCCTCGTCCGCAAGGGGTCGCTGCCACGCATGGAGGCGCTCATCCGCCGCTGGGACACCCGACGGGTGATCCCGGTCGTGGGCGATCTCTCCGCGCGCAACCTCGGGGTCGCCAAGCGCTGGGTCACCGAGCACGCCGGCAGCATCGACCACTTCTTCCACGTCGCGGCCGTCTACGACATGACCGCGGACGACGAGACCAACCAGGTCATGAACGTCGAGGGCACGCGCCACGCCCTGCAGCTCGCCGACCAGCTCAAGGTCGGTTGCTTCCACCAGGTCTCGTCCGTCGCAGCGGCCGGCGAGTACCACGGCCACTTCGACGAGACGATGTTCGAGGAGGGCCAGCTCCTCCCTTCGCCGTACCACCGCACGAAGTACGAGTCGGAGAAGCTCGTCCGCGACGAGGCGACGGTGCCGTGGCGGGTCTACCGGCCCTCCATCGTCGTCGGCGACAGCCAGACCGGCGCCATCGACAAGGTGGACGGCCCCTACTACTTCTTCCCGCTCATGAAGCGGCTGCGCACCCTGCCGGGCTGGCTGCCGATGGTCGGCGTCGACCTCGGCGACACGAACGTGGTGCCGGTCGACTACGTCGTCAAGGCGATGGACCACCTCGCCCACCAGCCGGGGCTCGACGGAGAGGCGTTCCACCTCGTCAACCCCGACCCGCAGCCGGTCGTCGACGTCATCAACCTCTTCTGCAAGGCCGCCGGGGCGCCGCAGTTCGCCACCCCGGTCGACCGGTCCGTCACCAACGCGGGCCCGCTCGGGCTGCTCCCGCGCGCCGTGCGCCCTCTCTCGGTGCTGAACAGCGTCGTGAAGTCCGCCCCCGCGCAGCTGCTCCTCGACCAGACGATCGGCCGGCTCGGCATCCCCGCCGAGGTACTGGCCCACACCAGCTTCACCGCCGAGTTCGACTCGCGCCGGACCGAGAAGGCGCTGGCCGGGTCCGGCATCTCCGTGCCCGACCTCGAGTCCTACGCCGACACGCTGTTCGGCTACTGGGAGGACCACCTCGACACCGCCACCGGCCGCGACCCGAAGAACCGGGAGGCCCTGGCCGGCAAGCACGTCGTGATCACCGGCGCCTCGTCCGGCATCGGGCTGGTGACCGCGCTCAAGGTCGCCCAGGCCGGCGGCGTGCCGGTCCTCGTCGCGCGCAGCAAGGACAAGCTCGAGGACACCCGGGCGACCATCGAGCAGCGCGGCGGCACGGCGTACGTCTTCCCGTGCGACCTCACCGACCTCGACGCGATCGACCGCCTCGTCGAGCAGATCGTCGCCGAGGTGCCCTCGGTCGACTTCGTGGTCAACAACGCAGGCCGCTCCATCCGGCGCTCGCTGCGGTTGTCGCAGGACCGCTTCCACGACTTCGAGCGCACCATGCAGCTGAACTACTACGGCGCCATCCGGCTGGTCATGGGCCTGCTGCCGACCATGCAGGAGCAGGGCCGCGGCCACGTCGTCAACATCTCGTCGATCGGCGTGCAGACCAGCCCGCCACGGTTCAGCGCCTACATCGCCTCCAAGGCCGCACTCGACGCGTGGAGCAACGTCGTCGCCAGCGAGCTGGTCGGCGACGGGGTCACCTTCACGACCATCCACATGCCGCTCGTGCGGACGCCGATGATCGCCCCGACCAAGCTCTACGACAAGGTCCCCACCATCTCACCGGCGCAGGCCGCCAACCTGGTGGTCAAGGCGTTGGTGGAGCGCCCCCACGAGATCAACACCCTGCTCGGGAACGTCGGCTCGGTGGGACACACGCTCGCTCCCAAGACGATGTTCCGGATCCTCAACATGGCCTACCACGTCTTCCCGGACTCGGCCGCGGCCAAGGGCGACGCCGAGGCGGGCCGGGAGTCCGAGCAGATCATGCTCGCCCGGGTCCTCAAGGGCGTCCACTGGTGATGCCGTCCCGTCACCAGGCCGGCGGCCCCGCGCTTCCGGCGGGGTAGGTGTCCATCGGCACCTCGTCCTCCCGCCACGCCTCGATCACGGGCTCCAGGATCCGCCAGCACTCCTCTGCGGTGTCGCCGCGCACCGCGAGGAGCGGGTCACCGTCGAGGATCCCGGCCAGCACCTCGCCGTAGGCGGTGAGCTCGCCGGGGTCGAGCTCGGCGGCGAGCGCGGTCGACGAGAGGTCGAAGGGGTCCCCCTCGCCCGAGACGTCGAGGTGGATACCGAGCCGCGGCGGGCGGAAGCCGATGGTGACCGTGTCGGGGGTCTCGTGCCCCACCAGGCCCGCGGGCAGGTGCGCGACCGGCCGCAGCCGGACCACCGCCTCCTTGCGCGGGGCTCCGAGCGCCTTGCCGGACCGCAGGGTCACCGGGACACCGGCCCAGCGCGGGTTCCGCACCTCGACCGTGACCTCGGCGAGCGTCTCGGTGCGCCGGGACACGTCGACCCCGGGCTCCCGGGTGTACGCCGGCACCTCCCGCCGCCCGATCCGCCCCTTCGTGTAACACGCCCGCCGGCTGACGTCGGCCGGCGGACCGGCGAGCCGGGTGGCGCGCAGCACCGCGTTGCGGGCCTCCCGGAAGCTGTGGCTGTCGATCGAGGCCACCGGCTCCATCATGACCAGCGCCATCACCTGCAGCAGGTGGCTCTGGACCATGTCGACCAGCGCGCCCGCGCGGTCGTAGTAGCCCGCTCGCCCCTCCAGCGCGAGATCCTCGTCGTAGACGATCTCGATCGACTCGACGTGCTGGTTGTTCCAGACGGGCTCCAGGAGGCGGTTGGCGAAACGCACACCGAGCACGTTGAGGACGTCGGCCCGGCCGAGGAAGTGGTCGACCCGGAACACCTGCCCCTCCGGGACGAGGGAGGTGACCAGGCCGTTCAGGCGCGCCGCCGACGACCGGTCGGTGCCGAAGGGCTTCTCCATCGCGAGCACGGTGCCGGGCGGCAGCTCCAGCCCGAGCAGCGCCTCGCACGCGGCGGCGGTGACCGAGGGCGGCAGGGCGAAGTAGATCGCGGCTCGCCCCTCGCACTCGTCGAGCAGCTGGGCGAGCGCCGTGACGTCGGTGACGTCCACGTTGCGGTAACGGGTGCTCCGCACGACCTCCTTCGAAGGACCGCCCCGCGCACCCCCGTCGGAGAGGCCGCCGCGGACCCGCTGCCGCCACTCGGTCGCGCTGAGGTCCCGCAGGCCGGCACCGAGCAGCACCGGGGGACGCCTCCCCTCACGCCGGTCACCGGCCAGCAGGGTCCCCAGCCCCGGCAAGAGCAGCCGACGGGTCAGGTCCCCGTCGGCACCGAGCACGAGCAGCGTGTCCGTCATCCCGCCTCCACCATCCTCGCGGGGTCGGCCACCCACTCGCTCCAGCTGCCCGGGTAGAGCGCGGCGTCGATCCCGGCGAGCTCCATGGCGAGCACGTCATGCGCCGCGGTCACGCCGCTGCCGCAGTACGCCGCCACGTCGGCGCCCGGCACGGCGCCGACCGCGGCATACACCGCGCGGAGCTCCGCCGCCGGGCGGAACCGGCCCACAGCGTCGACGTTGACGGTCGTCGGCACGTTGACGGCGCCCGGGATGTGCCCGGCGACCGGGTCCAGCGGCTCGACGTCGCCCCGGTAGCGCTCGGGCGCCCGGGCGTCGACGAGCACGGCCACCTCCGGCACCGCCTCCGGCCCCACGACTCGCATCGCGCCGGGGGCCGCCACGAAGTCGCCGGGCTCCGGGGAGACCGGACCGGTCGCGACCTCCCCGCCGGCGGCACTCCAGGCGGACCAGCCGCCGTCGAGGACGCGGACGTCGGGGTGGCCGTGGAAGCGGAGCAGCCACCAGGCGCGGGCCGCGGCCCGGCCCTCCCAGTCGTCGTACACGACCACGGTGCGGTCGCCACGGACCCCGGCGCGCCGCAGCGCCACCTCGAGGTCCGCGACCTCGGGCAGCGGGTGCCGGCCGCGGGGACCTGGCGGCGCGGCCAGGTCGGCGTCGAGGTCGACGTAGGCGGCGCCCGGCAGGTGCCCGGCGAGGTACTCGTCGTACCCGGAGGGGCCGCCGGTGCGGTAGCGCACGTCCAGCAGGACCGGGGCCGTCGGCAGGGCGCGCAGCTCGTCGACGGAGATGAGCGGACTGGTCATGGCGCCCCATCCTGCCCGAGTCGGCTGTGACAGGATCTCCCCCCGTGGCTGAACTGCACTTCTTCACCGGCACCATGGACTCAGGCAAGAGCACGCTGGCCCTGCAGGTGAACCACAACCACGCGGCGCGGGGCCGCGAGGGCCGGATCTTCACCACCCACGACCGCGCCGGGACCGCGCTGCTGTCGAGCCGGCTCGGGCTCACCCACGAGGCGATCGAGGTCGACGCGGACTTCGACTTCTGGAAGTACGTTGTCACCTCGCTCACGGCGGGCGGCCGGATCGACTACCTGATCTGCGACGAGGCCCAGTTCTACACGCCCGACCAGATCGACGGGCTCGCCAAGATCGTCGACGAGCTCCAGATCGACGTCTTCGCGTTCGGCATCCTCACCGACTTCCGCAGCGAGCTCTTCCCCGGGAGCCGCCGGCTCGTCGAGCTGGCCGACCGGATGAACGTGCTCCAGGTCGAGGCGCTCTGCTGGTGCGGCAAGCGCGCCACCCACAACGCCCGTACCGAGAACGGCACGATGGTGGTCGAGGGCGACGTGGTCGTCGTCGGCGACGTCGAGAGCCAGGGGGACCCCGAGGCCGGCCCCCAGTCCGGGCCCCCCGAGGTCGCCTACGAGGTGCTCTGCCGCCAGCACCACCGGCGCCGGCTGACCGCCGCCCGCGCCAAGGCTGTCAGCCTCGCCCCGGAGCCGCTGCCGTTCGGCTGAGCAGGCCGGTGGCGGGGTGCAGGATGTCCCCGTGGAGTTCACCGCGACCCTCGTGCGCTGGACCGGCGAGGCCGCCTGGGTGTTCGCGCCGGTGCCCGAGGAGCACGCCCCGGAGCAGGCCGGCCCGTTCGGCCGGGTGCCGGTCACCGCGGTGGTCGACGGCCGGTCGTGGTCGACCAGTGTCTGGCGCGACACGAAGGCCGGCTGGCTGCTGCCCGTCCCCGCCCGGATCCGCGGCGGCAAGGACGACGGCGACGAGGTCACCGTCTCGATCGAGGTGGACCCGTCGCGGCTGTGACCGCCCCGACGGACCTGTCAGCAGACGAGCATCGGGATGAGCATCTCGGCCGGCGTCAGCGAGCCGTGGAGGCCGACGAGCGTGGCCTCGTAGCCGAAGTCGGCGGTGGAGATGACCGCGGCGTCCCCGCGGCAGGCGACGACCACGTCGCCGATCCGCGGCCGGACGGCAGGCGTCAGGGGGCCGAACCAGCCGCGGGCGGCGGCCTCGTCGCGGCTGAGCACCTCGGCACGGTCGCCGAGCACCGCCCGCCAGGTCGCGACCACGTCGTCGACGGCGCCGCGGGCGCAGTAGACGTGCCGGAACCGCGCCTCGCCGCCGAGCAGTACCACCCCGTCCCGCATCTCGAGCACCTCGTCGACGTCGACACGGGCCTCGGGCGGGCTGTCGACCATCCCGTGGTCGGCGACGACCACCAGCCGGGTCGAGGCGGGCAGCGTCTCGCGCAGCTGCTCGGCCTCCGCGTCGACCATCGACAGCTGCTGGAGCCACTGGCTCGACGCCACCCCGAACCGGTGCCCGGTCCAGTCGAGGTCGCCGTCGTACATGTAGGTCATCGAGGGGCGCACGGACGAGGTGGCGGCCACCGCGGCGATCCGCTCCCCCACCCGGTCGGCGCCGACGTACTCAGCGCCGCGGTGGGCGGCGACGGTGAGTCCGCTGCCCCGGAACTCCCGCTTGTTGACCACCGTCACCGTGACGCCGGCCGCCATGAGGCGCGCGAACGCCGTGGGGTGGGGCTGCCACTCGACCGGGTCGACCTGCTTGTCCCACGCCAGCGCGTTGAGCAGCCGGTCGGTGCCCGGGACCCGCGAGGTGAAGCCGACGAGGCCGTGCGCGCCCGGAGTCAGGCCCGTCCCGAAGGAGGTCAGGCTGGTCGCCGTGGTCGAGGGCACCCCGGCGGTGCCGACGGCTCCGCCCTCGAGCAGGTCGCCTTCGAGCAGGGAGGACAGGAAGGGCGCGGCGTGCGCGTAGCGGCGCAGCAGCTCGGCGCCGAGGCCGTCGACCAGGAACACGACGTACGACGGGGCCCCCGGCAGCAGCAGGCCCGACGGCTGCTCGTCGATGGGACTGCCGAGCGCCGCGGCGACCGCGGGGACCACGTCACCCAGCGAGCGCTGGTGGTAGGCCGGCTCGACGAAGGCCCCCACCCCCGTGAGGCCGGTCACCCGTGCGTCACCCCTGCGTCCGCGCCGAGAGCGACTCGGCGAAGGCCAGCAGCCCGCCCACGGCGTCACCGCCGTCGGCCGCGGCCGAGACCCGCAGCGAGAAGTCGTCGGAGGACAGCACGCCGGTGTAGCCGTGGTCGGCCTCGCACTGGGGGTCCGAGCAGCCGGCCGGCTCGAGGTCGATCCGGCTCACCCCGCCCCAGCCGATCGTCATGACCGCCTCGGCAGGCGGGGTGGGCCCGGAGGTCGGGTTGGTGGTCATCCGCGTGACGACCACGGACTTCACCGCCGTCAAGCTGATCGCCTCGGTGGACGTGGACGTGTAGGGCTCCGGCAGCAGGTCGTCGCCCGGGTGCTCGTCGGTGTGCGCCACGACCAGCCGGCTCGGCGTCAGCACCACCACGGTGAGGTGGCGGCGGACCTCGTCACGCTCGAACGTCGGCTCGTGGTGGACGAAGAAGGAGACCACCTGCTCCCCCGCGACGGCACCCTCGACACCGTCGGCGACCACCTCGGGGTAGTAGCCGGTCCGGTGGATCGCCTCCCGCAGCTCCAGCGTGCGGTCGCGGTCGTCGGTCGTGCGTGTACGCATGCCAGAAGTCTGTCACGCGCCCGTCAGGTGGGCAGCGTGTCCCCCGGCGCGCGGGAGAGCCGCCGCACGAACCAGTCCGACCGCGGGTCGAGAACCTGGTCGACCCGCGCCCCCGCGGTGAGCACCTTGACGCCGTCCGCGCCGGCGAGCACCAGCGACAGGTCCAGCGAGCTGACCTGCGGCAGGTCGTTCTGCAGCTGCGAGACCCGCAGGATCAGCCGCTCCACCTCGGCCACGTCGACGACCTCGCTGCCGCGGTAGCCGAACAGCATCGGGGAGGACCGGATCTCCCGGACCATCGCCGCCGCGTCGCCGCCGAGCAGCGGCGGGATCCGGTAGGCCTTGTCCTCGACGAGCTCGACGAGGGGGCCCGAGATGCCGAACGAGACGACCGGGCCGAAGAGCGGGTCCTCGATGCTGCGGATCGCGACCGGGACGCCCGGCGGGGAGTTCTTCTGCACCACGAAGCCGGCCTTCTCCGGCTCGGTGATCAGCTCGTTGAGCGACTCCCACGCGTCGAGCATCTCCTCGGGGGTGTCGATGTTGCGCCACACGTGGGCGAGGTCGGGCCGCTCGCGCAGGTGCTCGGCCGTCGCCTTGAGCACCACGTCCCAGCCGAGCTCGGCACCCGCCTCGACCGCGGCCTTCGGGTCCTCGACCGGCAGCGTCCGCCACAGGTGGATGCCGTAGGCGCCGAGCAGCTCCGTGAGCTCGTCCTGGTCGAGCTCGGCACCGTCGGGCTCGCGGGTGAGCACCTGCATCACCAGCCGCTTCGCGGTCGGCGGGTCGACGTCCTCGAGGTCGACCGGCGGCCCGTCCGGGGTGCGCAGCCACACGGCGTACCCGACGACGCGGGCGAGCGCGCGGACCGCCGCCTCGACGGCGGGGTACGACGGGACGGAACCGCGGCCGGCGGTGTTGCCGGCGACGTCGGGGACGCGCAGCAGCTCCGGGACGCCCTCGGCGCCGAGGAACGACGAGACGAGCGGCTTGTCGGACTGCTCCCCGACGGCGGCCAGCACGTTCGCGACGTCCTCGCCGGAGACGTTGAGGGGAGGGATGTAGACCGCGACCACGGAGTCGACGTCCGGGTCGTCGATGGCGTCGTCGAGGGCGTCCTCGAAGTCCTCGGCGGTCGCATCGGCGCCGAGCGCGACGGACTTGTTGACCACCAGCCCGACGGCGGCCGCGGCGTCGGCGGCGAGCAGGCCGAGCGCGTCGGAGTTGCCGACGATGGCGACCCGGCGCCCCCGCGGCAGCGGCTGGTGGGCCAGCAGCTGGGCGACGTCGAACATCTCCTCGAGCGTGTCGACCTGGATCACGCCGGCCTGCCGGAACATCGCGTCCACGGCCTGCGGCGGCGCGGCGATCTGCCGCACGGCGTGGCCCATCGGCACGCCCTGGGTGGTGCGGCCCGAGCGCACCGCGATGATCGGCTTGCGCAGCGAGACCCGGCGTGCGATCCGGGAGAACTTGCGCGGGTTGCCGATGGACTCGAGGTAGAGCAGGACGACCTCGGTGCTGTCGTCCTCCTCCCAGTACTGCAGCAGGTCGTTGCCCGAGACGTCGGCGCGGTTGCCGGCGCTGACGAACGTCGAGAGGCCGAGGCCCCGGTTGTTGACCTTCTCGAGGATCGCCGAGCCGAGGGCGCCGGACTGGCAGAAGAACCCGGCGCGGCCGCGGGGCGGCATCAGCGTCGACAGCGAGGCGTTGAGCGAGCGGTCCGGCGCGGTGTTGATGATGCCGAGGCAGTTGGGGCCGATGAGGCGCAGGCCGTAGGACCGGGCGAGGCCCACCAGCCGCCGCTGCCGCTGCCGCCCCTCCTCGCCGGTCTCGGCGAAGCCCGACGAGATCACGACCAGGCCGTGGACGCCCTTCGCGGCGCAGTCCAGGACGACGTCCTCCACCGCCTCGGCGGGGACGGCGACGACCGCGAGGTCCACCTCGTCGGGGATGTCGTTGACGGTGGGGTACGCCGGCAGGCCGGCGACCGCGTGGGTGTTCTGGTTGACGGCGTAGACCCGCCCGCTGAAGTTGCCCATCACGAGGTTGCGCACCAGCGTCTGGCCGATGGTGTCCTGGCGGCGGCTGGCGCCGATGACCGCCACGGAGCGCGGGGTGAAGAACTTCTCGATGGACGCGGCCTCGGCGTGGTGCTCGCGGTTGGCCATGAGCCCGATGGCGGTGTCGGTGGGGTCGATGGGGAACTCGAGGGCGACGACGCCGTCGTCGTACTCGGTGGCGACCTTGTAGCCGGCGTCGCGGAAGGTGTTGATCATCCGCAGGTTGTCGGGCAGGACCTCCGCGACGAACTTCTCGACGCCGTTCTCGCGGCCGGCCTGGGCGAGGTGCTCGAGCAGCACCTGCCCGATCCCGCGGCCCTGGTGGCGGTCCTCGACGAGGAACGCGACCTCGGCCTCCCCCGGCTCGAGCACGTCGTAGCGGCCGACCGCGATCATCTCGCCCGAGAGCATGAGGATGAACGCGACGCGCTCCCTGTGGTCGACCTGCGTGAAGCGGGCGACGTCGCGCTCGGAGAGCCGCGGCATGGGGCTGAAGAAGCGGTAGTACTTCGACTCGTCCGAGACCCGGCCGTAGAAGTCCACCAGCAGGTCGGCGTCATCGGGCCCGATCGGGCGGATGTGCGCGGTCCCGCCGTCGCGCAGCAGCACGTCCGCCGCCCAGTGGCGGGGGGCTCGCGGCGCGTCCTGGTCAGTGGGCTCCGGACCGGTCACGTGGCGAAATCTAGCGTGCGCGGGTGAATCCGGCGTGCCCGCGGCCGAACGCGCGAGGCCGCCGGGGAGAATGCGGGCCATGGCACGACGGAAGACGACGCAGGAGCCCCCCGACGACTTCGAGGAGCACATCCTCGACACCGACATCACCCAGGAGATGGAGTCGTCGTTCCTGGAGTACGCCTACTCCGTCATCTACTCCCGCGCCCTGCCCGACGCGCGGGACGGCCTGAAGCCGGTGCAGCGCCGGATCCTCTACACGATGAACGACAACGGCCTGCGGCCCGACCGCGGCCACGTCAAGAGCGCCCGCGTCGTCGGCGACGTGATGGGTCGGCTGCACCCCCACGGCGACGGCGCGATCTACGACGCACTCGTCCGGATGGCCCAGCCGTGGTCGCTGCGGCTCCCCATGGTCGACGGGCACGGCAACTTCGGGTCGCCCGACGACTCCCCCGCCGCCATGAGGTACACCGAGTGCCGGATGGCGCCGCCCGCCGTCGCGATGACCGCCTCGATCGACGAGGACACCGTCGACTTCAAGCCCAACTACGACAGCCGCGAGCTCGAGCCGTCGGTGCTGCCCTCCGCGATCCCGAACCTGATCGTCAACGGCGCGACGGGCATCGCGGTCGGCATGGCGACGAACATCGCCCCGCACAACCTCATCGAGGTGGTGCAGGCGCTGCGGCACCTCATCAAGCACCCCGAGACCTCGGTCGACGGCCTGATGCGCTTCATCCCCGGCCCCGACCTGCCCACCGGCGGCAAGATCGTCGGCCTCGACGGCATCCGCGACGCCTACGAGACCGGCCGCGGCACCTTCAAGATGCGCGCCACCACCCGGATCGAGACCATCGGCCGACGCAAGGGGATCGTCGTCACCGAGCTCCCCTACGGAGTCGGCACCGAGAAGGTCATCGAGCGCATCAAGACCCTGGTGCAGGGCAAGAAGCTCCAGGGCATCGCCGACATCAAGGACCTGACCGACCGCGAGAAGGGTCTCCACCTCGTCATCGAGGTCAAGAACGGCTTCCACCCCGAGGCGTTGCTCGAGCAGCTCTTCCGGCAGACGCCGATGGAGGACTCCTTCGGCATCAACAGCGTGGCGCTCGTCGACGGGCAGCCCCGCACCCTCGGGCTCAAGGAGCTGCTCGAGGTCTTCCTGCAGCACCGCTTCGACGTCGTACGACGCCGCTCGGTGTTCCGCCGTGGCAAGGCGGCGGACCGGCTCCACCTCGTCGAGGGACTGCTCGTCGCGATCCTCGACATCGACGAGGTCATCCAGGTGATCCGTGGGTCCGACAACGCCGCCGCGGCGAAGGCCCGCCTCATCGAGATCTTCGACCTCAGCGAGGTCCAGGCCGACTACATCCTCGACATGCCGCTGCGCCGGCTCACGAAGTTCTCCCGCATCGAGCTGGAGAAGGAGCAGGAGGAGTTGCAGCGCACCATCGAGGAGCTCGACGCGATCCTCGCCGACGACGGCCTGCTGCGGAAGGTCGTCTCCGAGGAGCTGGGCGAGGTCGCCAAGACCTACGGCACCCCGCGCCGCACCGTGCTGCTGGAGTCCGCAGGCACCTCCGTGGCCACCGCCGCGGTGCCGCTCGAGGTCGCCGACGACCCGTGCTTCGCGTTCCTGTCGTCCAGCGGGCTGCTCGCCCGCACCAGCAGCGCCGAGCACCCCGGGACCGGCGGCGGCCGGGCCAACCACGACGTGATCGTCTCCGCGGTGCGCACCACCGCGCGCGGCGAGATCGGCGTGGTCACCTCCCGCGGCCGGCTGCTCAAGCTGGGCGTGCTCGACCTGCCCGCCCTGCCCGCGGGCGCCAACGAGCCCAACCTCCAGGGCGGCCTGCCGCTGAGCGAGGTGCTGTCGCTCGAGTCCGGCGAGCGCGCGCTCGCACTCTCGTCCCTCGCCACCGACGGGCCGGGCCTGGCGCTCGGCACCCGCCAGGGCGTGGTCAAGCGGGTCAACCCCGAGGTGCTCAGCCGCGACGAGTGGGAGGTCATCGGCCTCAAGGACGGCGACGAGGTGGTCGGCGCCACCGAGCTGGTCACGGGCGACGAGGCGCTCTGCTTCATCACCGGCCAGGCCCAGCTGCTCCACTTCGCCGCCTCGGTCGTGCGGCCCCAGGGCCGCGCCGGCGGCGGCATGGCGGGCATCAAGCTCGGGACCGGCGACGAGATCGTCTGGTTCGGCGCGGTCGGTGCGGCCGAGTCCGTCGTGGTGACGGTCTCCGGGTCGGCGACGGCCCTGCCCGGCACCGAGCCCGGCTCGGTCAAGGTGGCCCCCTTCAGCGAGTACCCCGCCAAGGGCCGGGCCACCGGCGGCGTCCGCTGCCACCGCTTCCTCAAGGGCGAGGACGGGCTGGTCTTCGCCTGGGCCGGCACCGCCCCGGCCCGCGCCGCGGCCGCCAGCGGCGCCCCGGTCGACCTGCCCGAGCCGACCGGCCGTCGAGACGGCTCCGGTGTCCCGGGCAGCCAGCCGATCGTGGCGTGCGCCGGGCCGGTTGCGGACCGGCTGGGTGCCACCGCCGGTGTGGAAGGCTGATCGCATGCCTACGACGCGCACGCCCCTCCGCCGGGCCACCCGGACGGCCGCCGCGGCAGCGGGACTGCTCCTGCTCGCCGGCGGCCTGGCCGGATGCTCCGACGACGGCGAGGCAGCCTCCGACGAGCAGACGCCCGAGGAGGTCATGGAGCTGGCCCGCACCACCCTCGACGAGACGAGCGGGGTACGGATCGAGCTGGCCACCGACGACCTGCCGGACGGTGTCACCGCCCTGCGCTCCGCGGAGGGGGTCGGGGTGCACCCGGCCGCCTTCGACGGCACGATCACCGTCGTGCTCGGGGGCACGGACTTCAACGTCCCCGTGATCGCCGTCGACGGGACGGTCTACGCCCAGATCCCGCTCACGTCCGGCTGGTCCGACGTCGACCCGGCCGAGTACGGCGCCCCGGACCCCGCGCGGCTGATGAGCACCGAGGACGGCATCTCCTCGCTGCTCACCGACGCCGAGGAGCTCGTGGCGGGCGAGAGCGTCCGCGGCGGCGAGGACAACCGCGAGGTGCTCACCGAGTACGCCGGCGTGCTGTCCGGTCCCGAGGTGCAGCGGATCATCCCGAGCGCGGACGCCGAGTCCGACTTCGCCGCGACGTTCCTGGTCACGGAGGAGGGCGAGCTTCGCCAGGCCGACCTGACCGGGGTGTTCTACCCGGGCACGGAGTCGATGACCTACACGCTCACGTTCGAGGGCTACGGCACCGAGCAGGACATCACCGCCCCATGACCCCGCCGGCGCCGACGACCCACCGATGACTGCGTGATGACCGGTCGACCTCGCCTCCTGCTGGGCCTCGCCGCCGTGGCGGTGGCCTTCGCGGCCGCCGACACCTACGTCGTGGTGCTCGCGCTGCCCGAGATGATGAACGCCGTCGGGGTGCCGATCGACGAGCTCCAGCGCGCCGCCCCGATCGTGTCGGGCTTCCTGCTCGGCTACGTCGCGATGCTGCCGCTGATCGGCCGCATCGCGGACCTGCGGGGCCGGGTGCCGGTGCTGGTGGCCGCGCTCGTCGTGTTCGCGCTCGGCTCGCTGGTCACGGCGGTCGCCTACGACATGCCGTCGATGGTGACCGGCCGCTTCCTGCAGGGAGTCGGCGGCGGGGGGCTGGTGCCGGCGACCCTCGCCCTGGTCGCCGACCTCTACCCCGTCGACCGGCGCGGCGTCCCGCTCGGCGTCGTCTCCGCCGTGCAGGAGATCGGCAGCGTCCTCGGGCCCCTCTTCGGCGCCGTGGTGCTTGCCGTGGCCGACTGGCGGGCGATCTTCGCCATCAACCTCGTGGTCGGGCTCGTGCTCGCCGCGGCGATCCGGGCGCTGGCCCGCCCCCTCGAGCCCGGACCACACCGACCGGACCGGGAGCGAACGCCGTCTCCCGACCTGCTGGGCGCGGGCCTGCTGGTGCTCGCGCTGGTCGCCGGCGTCCTCACCTTCGTCCAGCCCGGGGCGCTGCTGCGCGACCTCACCTGGGGCCAGCTCTTCATCCCGTTCGTCGCCGACGGGCGCTGGCTCTCCCCCGTCGGCGTCACCGCGATGGTGGCCTCGGCCCTCTTCCTCGTCCGCTCGCTCATCGCGGCGCGGCCGCTGGTCGACCTGCCCCGCTGGTGGCGCAGCATGCGCGAGGCGGACCTGGTCGGCTCGCTGTTCCTCGCCGCCACGCTCGGCGGCGTGATCCTCGCCTTCGCGACCGCCGACCCCGAGATCCAGGTCTTCTCCGACCAGGGCCTCTGGTACCTCCTGGCCTCTGCCGTGGCTGCGGTGGCCTTCGTCCTCCACGTCCGCCGGGCCCCGGCACCGCTGATCCCCCGCGGTGCGATGCGGCGTACCCCTGCGTGGGGCGCACTGCTGGTCAGCTTCTTCGTCGGCGCGGCGCTCATCGCCGCGCTCATCGACATCCCGCTGTTCGCCAGGACGACGGTGCACAGCGAGTCCCAGCTCATGGCGGCGCTGGTGCTGGTGCGCTTCCTCGTCGCCCTGCCGGTCGGCGCCGTGGCCGGCGGCTACCTCACGCGGGTGCTCCCCGCCGGCGTTGTCACGGCGGCCGGGATGGGGGCGGCGGCCGTCGCCTTCTGGATGATGAGCGACTGGGGGCTCACCTCGCTCGACCAGGCCTCCTCCAACGTGCCGCTGCTGCTCGGCGGGCTCGGCTTCGGCCTCGCCCTCGCCCCGGTGAACGCCGCCGTCCTCGCCACCACCGAGCACGCCGTCCACGGGGTGGCGAGCGCCCTCGTCGTCGTCGCCCGCATGGTGGGCATGCTCGTCGGCATCTCGACGCTCACGACGGTGGGGCTGCGCAGCTACTACGCCGAGCAGGCGGACCTGCCCAACGTGCGGGACGTCTGCGAGGGCGCCAGCCGTTGCGACGAGTTCACCGACCTGCTCCGCCTGGCGGGCATCGCCCAGGAGCAGACGGTCTTCGCCGGCGCTGCGCTCTGCGCGGTCGTGGCCGGCCTCCTGGCGCTCGTGCTGTTCCGCTCCGCGGGCACCCGAACGGTGGACGCGCGCGAGATGCTGCGCTCGGCCGGCTGAGCCTCCGCTACCTTCTACCCCGTGGCTGACTTCGACGACCTCCTCGCTGCCAACCGCTCCTTCGCCGCCGAGTTCGACCTCGGCGGGTTCGACGGCGTCGCCCACGCCGGCGTCGCGATCGTGACCTGCATGGACTCACGCATCGACCCGCTGCGGATGCTGGGGCTGCGCCACGGCGACGCCAAGATCTTCCGCAACCCGGGCGGCCGGGTCACCGAGGCCGCCCTGGAGGCGCTGGTGCTCGGCGTCCACCTGCTCAACGTCCAGCGGGTCCTCGTGGTGCCCCACACGCGTTGCGCCATGACGGCCTACACCGAGTCCGAGCTGCGGGAGAAGGTCGGCCGGTCCGCAGGCACGGACGCCACCTGGCACCGCTTCCACGTGATCACCGATCAGGTCGCCGGCCTGCGTGAAGACGTCCGCAAGGTGCAGAGCCACCCGCTGATCCCGGACTCCGTGCAGGTCGGCGGGTTCATCTACGACGTCGACACCGGCCTCATCGAGCGGAAGGTCTGACCGCGATGCCCCTCGAAGGACTGCTGCTGCTCCTCATCGGGTTCCCGCTCGTCGTCTGGGCGGGCGTGAAGCTGCTGCGCCGGCGCTAGGCCGGCGCCGGCCCTCAGGCATCGAGCGCCTCGACGTCGACCTCGTAGGCGCCCTGGACGATGAACTCCTTGCGCGGCGCGACCTCCGAGCCCATCAGCAGCTCGAAGATCCGGGTCGCGGCGTCGGCGTCGTCGACGGTGATGCGGCGCAGGGTGCGGTGGCGCGGGTCCATCGTGGTCTCCGCGAGCTGGTCGGCGTCCATCTCGCCGAGACCCTTGTAGCGCTGCACGGGGTCCTTCCAGCGCACGCCCTTCTTCGTCAGCTCGGCCAGCTTCCGCTGCAGCTCGGCGTCGGAGTAGGTGTAGACGTACTTGTCCATGCCCTTCTTGGGGTTCGTCAGCTCGATGCGGTGCAGCGGCGGCACCGCGGAGTAGACGCGTCCCTCGCGGATCAGGTCGGGCATGTACTTGTAGAAGAGCGTCGCCAGCAGGCAGCGGATGTGGGCGCCGTCGGAGTCCGCGTCGGCCATGAAGATGATGCGCCCGTAGCGGGCCGCCTCGAGGTCGAAGGTGCGGCCGGAGCCGGCACCCACGACCTGGATGATCGAGGCGCACTCGGTGTTCTTCAGCATGTCGCCGACCGAGGCCTTCTGGACGTTCAGGATCTTGCCCCGGATCGGCAGCAGCGCCTGGAACTCGGAGTCGCGCGCCAGCTTGGCGGTGCCGAGCGCCGAGTCACCCTCGACGATGAAGAGCTCGGTGCGCTCGTTGTCGGCCGCGCGGCAGTCCGCCAGCTTCGACGGGAGCGCGGACGACTCGAGGGCGTTCTTGCGGCGCTGCGTCTCGCGGTGCTGGCGGGCGGCGATACGCGTCTTCGACGCGCCCACCACCTTCTCCATCAGCAGCTTGGCCTGGGCCTTCTCGTCGCGCTTCGTCGAGGTCAGGAACTTCTTGAGCTCGGCCGTCACGACCTTGCGCACGACGCTGCGCGCGGCCGGCGTACCGAGGATCTCCTTGGTCTGCCCCTCGAACTGCGGCTCGGCAAGGCGCACGGTCACGACCGCGGTGAGCCCCTCCAGCACGTCGTCCTTGATGACGTCGGCGTCGTTGACCTTGAGCGCCTTGGTCTGCCGCATGACGTCGTTGAAGGTCTTGGTGAGCGCCTGCTCGAAGCCGCTGACGTGGGTGCCGCCCTTGGGGGTGGCGATGACGTTGACGAACGAGCGCAGCTCGGACTCGTAGCCGGTGCCCCAGCGCGCGGCGATGTCCACGGTCAGCTCGCGCTCGACCTCCTGGGGCGTCATGTGGCCCTTGTCGTCGAGCAGCGGCACCGTCTCGGTGAAGGTGTCCTGGCCCTGCAGGCGGAGCACGCTCGTGACCGGCTCGTCGCGGGCGAGGAACTCGGCGAACTCGGCGATGCCACCGTCGTGGCGGAACTTCTCCTCCACCGGCGTCTCACCGCGCAGGTCGCGGATGACCAGCTCGAGGCCCGGGACGATGAAGGAGGTCTGCCGGGCGCGGCCGAGCAGGCCCTCGAGCTCGAACCGGGCGTCCTTGGTGAAGATCTGCCGGTCGGGCCAGAAGCGGATGCGGGTGCCGGACTTCCCCTTGGCGACGCGCCCGCCCTTGCGGGTGAGGCCGGACTTCGCGGTGAAGGCCGCCGTGGGCCCGTCACCGTCGAAGACGCCGGGGGTGCCGCGACGGAAGCTCAGGCCCTGCTGGCTGGGCGACCGCTCGACGTCGATGTCCATCCGCGACGACAGCGCGTTGACCACCGAGAGGCCGACGCCGTGGAGGCCGCCGGTGGCGTTGTAGGACCCGCCGCCGAACTTGCCGCCGGCGTGCAGCTTGGTCGCGACCACCTCGACGCCGGGGAGCCCGGTCTTGGGCTCCTTGTCGGTGGGGATGCCGCGGCCGTCGTCGTGGACCTCGACCGAGTCGTCGCGGTGGAGGGTGACCTCGACGCGCCGGGCGTGGCCGGCGAGGGCCTCGTCGACCCCGTTGTCGATGATCTCCCACAGGCAGTGCATCAGACCGCGGGTGTCGGTCGAGCCGATGTACATGCCGGGCCGCTTGCGGACCGCCTCCAGGCCCTCGAGGACCAGGAGGTGTGCCGCGTTGTACGTGTTGTCGATCGTGGGGCTCCCAGCGTGCGCTAAATCCGTCCGTCCTGCGGGTCCGAATCTACCTGCGACACGCCGACGGCCGACGGAGGCTCGCGTACCGGGGATCCCCTCAGGTCGGGTCTAGTTTGGTCGAACGGTAGGTCGAGCGAGAACTTCACAGCGACAGCACCAGGACACCACCACGACACCACGTGGGTCCCGTCACACCGGCGACGCGCACCGCGTCACGATGTGGACACGATCCGGCCCCGATGCCGCCTCCCGTCAACCAGATGGGACCCTGTGACGTCACACTGTCAGGTCTAGTCCCGGCATCCCCCAAATCGGGTATCGAGGTGTGGAAAGCGCCGCGAGCGGGAAGGGACTTGGTGATTGCATGAACGTGTCGAGCACAACACCCCCGAGGGAATCTTTGAGACCCGCAGCTACGTTGAGCCAGACACCGAGAGAGAAATGAGGCCGAAGTGACTACTACAGCCGTAGCCCCCGCCCAGCTCAACGCTGCGGACCGTTGCGACCGTTGCGGAGCCCAGGCCTACCTTCGTGTCGAGCTCCAGACCGGCGGTGAGCTCCTGTTCTGCGCGCACCACGCCCGCGAGCACGGTGACAAGCTGCGCGAGGTCGCAGCCCACGTCGTCGACGAGACGCACAAGCTCGAGGCCACTCCCGCGAGCGCCCCGGACGACGAGCGCTGACCAGCACCTGACCACCCCCGACCAGACTTCCGTCGCGGCCCCGGACCAGCAGGTCCGGGGCCGCGGCGCGTCCCGGGGTGGTGGCGCCCGCCTGTGAGAGGCTCCCGCCGTGACGACGCTCGAGGTGCTGGTCGGTGTGGCCGTCCTGGTCGGGGTGCTCGGGACGCTCGTCCCCGTGCTGCCCGGCGGCGCCCTCGTCGTGGCCGCGGTGCTGGTGTGGGCGCTCGACACCGGCGGGACGCGGGCCTGGACGGTGCTCGCGGTCGTCACGGCGCTCGTGACCCTCGGCGCCGTCGTGAAGTACGTCGTGCCCGGACGACGGCTGCAGGAGGCCGGCATCCCGTCGGCCACGCTGTGGAGCGGCGCCGGGGTCGGGGTCGTCGGCTTCTTCGTGCTCCCGCTGGTCGGCCTCCCGGTCGGGTTCGTGCTCGGCGTCTACCTCGCCGAGCACCGGAGGCTCGGCGCCGACCGGGCCTGGCCGTCCACCCGGGCCGCCCTGCGCGCCGTCGGCCTCGCGGTGGTCATCGAGCTCACCGCCGCCCTGCTCGCGGCCGGCACCTGGCTGGTCGGGGTCGCGGTCACCTGAGCCGGTCAGGCCCGCCCTCGTAGCCTGTCGGCATGCGAGCCGGCGTCGGACCGGGGCTCGCCGGCCTGCTGCTGGCGCTGCTCGTGTGCGCCTGCAGCACAGACGCGCCGCCTCCGTCCACGGACCCGCTCCCTGCGCCCTCCTCCGCGCCGCCCGCGTCACGGGCCCCGTCCGGCCCCCCGACCACCGAGCCGCTGCTGCTGGTCACGCACCACAGCCGCGGGGACCTCGACGTGCTGCTGAGCCTGGCGCGCCGGATCGCGGCCGGACGGGTCGACACGTGGCACCGGATCGACGGCACCGGCGAACCGCTGCGACTCGTCCGCCGCCCGGCCCGCGTGCGCAGCGACCGCGACGCCCTGGCCGTCGTGCCCGCGTCGCGCGCGGGGCCCCTCGTGCGCGCCGTGGCGGTGGCGGGGGTGGACCCCTGGGGCGACCCCGCGGCCTACCCGCTCCAGGTCCCGGGTCCGGCACCTGGCGAGGTGACCACGCTGCGGCTGCTCGGCGACATCATGCTCGGCCGACGAGTGGCCGCCGTCTCGCCGGCCGACGACCCGGTGGCCGCGCTCCGCCCCCTCGCGCGGCACCTGCGCAGCGCGGACCTGACCGTCGGCAACCTCGAGAGCACCCTGTCGACGGCGGGGCCGCCGCGGCAGGGCAGCGACTCGTTCGCGGTCGACCCGGCCGTGGCGGACGGACTCGTGCAGCTCGGCGTGGACGCCGTCTCGCTGGCCAACAACCACAGCGGCGACTTCGGCGACCTGGCTCTGACACGGACCGTGCGCCGGCTCCGGGAGGCCGGCCTCCCGGCGTTCGGCGCCGGTCGCGACCTCGCCGCTGCGTCCCGGCCCGTGGTGCTGCGCCACCGTGGGGTGCGCTTCGGATTCCTCGGGTTCAACGCGATCGGCGAGACCCCCGCGGCCGCGCCGGGCCGGCCCGGCGCCCTCTCGGTGAGGATGCCGCCACGAACGGGCCCGCTGTCGGAGGTCGACCTCGCCCGCGTCGAGCTGCTGGTGCGAGATCTCTCGCGCCGCGTCGACGTCGTGGTGGTCCTCCCACACTGGGGCACCCAGTACACCCACCGGGCCGAGCCGGTCCAGCGCCTCGTCGCCCGGCGGCTCGCGGCGGCCGGGGCAGACCTCGTCGTGGGTGGCCACCCGCACTGGGTACAGGGACTGGAGCGGGCCGGCGACGCCGTGGTCGCGCACTCGCTCGGCAACCTCGTCTTCGACATGGACTTCATGGAGCAGACCCTCGAGGGCATCACCCTCACGGCGACGTTCTGGGGCGACCGGCTGGTCTCGGTGGTCCCGGCCGCCTACCGGATGGACGACCGCTTCGCCCCCCGGCTGCTCCGGGGGGACGCCGCCCGCGACGTCCTGGCAGACGTGTGGGCCCACAGCACCGGTCCCTTCGCCGCACGGTGACCGGGGCGACGTGCCGGGCCGCTGCCGGTCAGCGGCCGCCCGCCAGCCAGGCCAGCACGACCCGCCCGACCCGGGCCAGCTGGGTGCGGTCCACCACCCGGGGAAGGTCGCCGGCGGCGTGGTACTCGGCGTACGGCGTGCTGCCGATGCGCACGCCCGGCAGCCCGTCGCGGACGAACGACCAGTGGTCCGAGGAGCGGTTCCGGCAGGCCGTGGCGGGGACGCCCGCGCGGGCGGCAGCATGCAGTACGCGCGCCTGCGCCGGGTCCTGGCCCGGCGGGTCGAGGGCACTGCACACGGGGACCCTGCCGAGGGCGTCGCCGACACCCACGCGGTCGAGCGAGACCATGCCGCGGACCGCGCGCCGCTGGTCGGCGCCGAGCGACGCGACGTAGGCACGCGACCCGTAGTGGTGGTCGGCGTCGGTCGGCCCGCGGGGCTCCTCGGCGCCGAACGCGAGCAGCACCACCGGCAACCGGCTCCGACGAGCCTGCAGCGCCTCGGCCACGGCCAGCAGCACCCCCACGCCCGAGCCGTTGTCCTCGGCCCCGGGCGAGCCCGGCACCGTGTCGAGGTGGGCCCCGACGACCAGGTGTGGCATGTCCGGGTCGACGCCGTGGGCACGGGCAACCAGGTTGAGGGATGTCCCTGCTCCCACCGGCACGCCCCATGAGTCCCCGCCCGGGACGGTGAAGCGCTGTCTCCGGACCGTGTAGCCGAGCTCGCGCAGCCGGCCCGCGACCCACGCAGCCGAGCGCCGGTAGGCAGGGCTGGTCGCGTGCCGGGGGCCGACGACGCCCGCGAGATGGTGCACGGCGTCGACCGCCACGCCGACCCGAAGGTCGTCGGGGGCGACGAGTGGTGTCCTCGCCAGGGTCGGGCCGGGCAGGACGGACGCAGGGGCCGACGTCCGATCCGGCTCGGGGTCCGGCGGCGGATCCGGCGCGGTGCTGCACCCGGCCACCAGGAGGGCCGCGGCTGCGAGGGCAGCACCGGGACGCGACATCAGCCCGGCGCGTCGACCGCCGGCTCGGAGAGCGACAGCGCGAAGTCGCCGGCCGGGTCGGTCCACCAGTGGGTCAGGCGCAGGCCGGCCTGCTCGAGCTCGGCGGCGACGCCATCTCGTCGGAACTTCGCGGAGATCTCGGTGCGCAGCTCCTCCCCCGCGTCGAACCGGACCTCGAGGTCGATACGCGGCAGCCGCACCGTCTGCGCGCGGCGCGAGCGCAGCCGCATCTCCATCCACTCACGTTCGGGGACCCAGACCGCGACGTGGTCGAAGGCTTCGAGGTCGAAGTCGGCGCCGAGGTCGCGGTTGAGCACCGCCAGCACGTTCTTGTTGAAGGCCGCCGTGACGCCCTGGGCGTCGTCGTAGGCGGCCACCAGCCGGGCGGCTTCCTTGACCAGGTCGGTGCCGAGGAGGAAGGCGTCCCCCGGGTCGAGACCGGCGCGCACGTCGGTGAGGAACGCCGCCCGCTGGGCCGGGTCGAGGTTGCCGATGGTCGAGCCGAGGAACGCCAGCAGCCGGACCTGTCCGCGCGGCAGCTCCCCGAGGTGGGCCTCGAAGTCCCCGACGACGGGCGCGACCTCGAGGCCGGGGAACTCCGTCGCGACGGCGGACGCAGCGTCGGACAGCACGGCCGGGTCGACGTCGAAGGGCACGAACCTGCGCAGCGAGCCCGCCTCCGTGAGCGCACGCAGCAGCAGCCGGGTCTTCTCCGAGGTGCCGCTGCCGAGCTCGATGAGGGTCTCTGCCCCGGTGACCGCCGCGATCTCGTCGACCCGCTCCTCGAGGATCGACCGCTCGGTGCGGGTCGGGTAGTACTCCGGCAGGCGGGTGATCCGGTCGAACAGCTCGCTGCCCCTGGCGTCGTAGAAGTACTTGGGTGGCAGCGCCTTGTGCGACATGCTCAGCCCCGCCCGCACGTCGACGGCCATCTGCTCGGTGAGGGCGGCGGCGTCGAGGTGGACGTCGTGGTCGGGGGCGGTCATGGGTTCTCCATCCCGGTCACGGTGACCCCGTCGGGGCTCACCCTCAGCAGCTGGCGGTCGGGCACGTCGACCCACCGCGGGTCGTCGTCCCAGGGCTCGCTGGCCACGACGACGCCGTCGGGCTCCACGAGGTAGCTCAGGGTGTCCCCCCAGCTCACGGCCGTGATCGAGGCGCCGTCGGTGAGCAGCAGGCTGAGGAACGCGTCGGGGTCGCGCTCCGCGACCCCCCGCACCGTGTCGGCTACCTTCTCCGCGCCTCGCTCGAAGACGTGGGCGGCGAGGACGGCGGAGTCGCACGTGGACTCGGCGGCGTGGGTGGCGGGCAGGACGGCGCGGTCGACGCGGCCGTTGTGGGACAGCAGCCAGCGGCCGTCGGTGAACGGCGCGCTGGCGGTCTCGTCGGCGGGCATCCCCTCGGAGGCCGAGCGCACCGCCGCGAGCACCGCTCCGGACCGCAGTACGGGCGCAACCGAGGCGAACGAGGTGTCGCTCCAGAGCGGACGTCCCGACCGCCAGCGGACGGGCTCCGGCCGGCCGTCGGCATAGAGGCCCACACCCCAGCCATCGGCGTTCATCAGGCCGCGACGCTGGCGCCGGGGCGCCCACGACTGCTGGAGCAGCCCGTGGGGCCGTTCGAGGACGAGGGACGAGACCGACCGGGGCTCCCCCAGCCAGCACAGGTGCCTACACAACGTCCCACGCCAGCCGGACGCCGCAGAAGATCTGCCGGCGCACCGGCAGGTCCCAGTTGCGGAAGGAGGGTCGCACCGCGGCGCCGTCGACAGCCCAAGAGCCGCCCCGGAGGACGCGGTGGTCGCCGCCGAAGAACGGCGCACTGTAGGCCTCGTAGAGCATCGGGGTGAAGCCGGGCCACGGCTCGAACGACGACGTGGTCCACTCCCAGACGTCCCCGATCATCTGCTCCACGCCGTACGCCGACGCGCCGGCCGGGTAGGCCCCGACGGGTGCCGGTCGCAGGCCGCGGCCGCCGAGGTTGGCCAGCGCGGGTGTCCACTCGCTGTCCCCCCACGGCCACCGGCGCCGACGCCCGGCATCGGGGTCCCAGGCGCAGGCCTTCTCCCACTCCTGCTCGGTGGGGAGCCGCCCACCCGCCCAGGCGGCGTACGCCTCGGCCTCGAAGAAGCAGACGTGCTGCACCGGCTCGTCGGCGGGGATCTCCTCGACGTGGCCGAACCGGCGGCGCGACCCGTCCGCCGACCAGAACAACGGGCGCTCGAGACCCTCGTCGAGCCGGTGCTGCCACCCGCGGGCGGACCACCACCGCGGCTCGTCGTAGCCGCCGGCGTCGACGAACTCCTGCCACTCGGTGTTGGTGACGGGGGTCCGGGCGATGCGGAAGGCCGGGAGGTCGACGGTGTGGGCGGGCCGCTCGTTGTCGAGTGACCAGGGCTCCTGGTCACCGTCGACCCCGAGGACGAACGGGCCTGCAGGCACCAGCACGGCCCGGTCGGCCCCCGCGGGAAGGGGGCGGCCGGGCGGCAGCGGGCTGCCGGCGCCGAGCAGCGGCTCGCCCTCGCGCAGCTGGTGGGTGGCGAGCATCGTCTCGCCGTGCTGCTGCTCGTGCTGCTCGACCATGGCGTAGACGAAGTAGTCGGAGGGCTCGGCGTCCCCGCCGACCGCGTCGAGCCGGTCGAGCACCCGCCCCCGGACGTCGGCGAGGAAGCCACGCGACTCGACGGGCGTGAGGAGCGGCAGGGCGGCGCGGACCCGGCGGGGGTGCTCGAACGCGTCGTAGAGACGCTCGACGTCCGCGGCGAGCAGGCCCTGCGCGGCGGCGTTGCCGTCGCGCAGCAGCCACAGGTCCTCCTGCTGGCCGACGTGGGCGAGGTCCCACACCAGCGGGCTCATGATGGGGCTGTGCTGGGTGGTGAGCTCCCGGTCGTCGACCTCGTCGGTCAGCCACCGGGTGCGCGCCCGGGCGGCCTCCAGCCGTCGGGCGGTCTCCTCACGCATTGGCCTCCTCCTCCAGCAGCCGCAGCGGTCCGTGGGCGTCGGCACGCGTGTGCAGCTCGTCACCGGGCGTGCGGCCGGCCCCGAGCAGCGCCGCCAGTCGCTCGACGCCGTCTCGCAGCGGCACCGGGCAGCGGGCAGCGGCCACCTCGACACAGCCGAGGGTCGCCGCGCGGACGACGGGGTCGGCGATCCCGTCGCGGGCGGCGTGCTCGAGCCGGGCGGCCACGGGCTCGCAGAGCTCGGCCGCCCGGTCGGCGGCGACCGGGTCGTCGACCAGGGTCACGGCCAGCGCGGCCATCGCCGGCCACCAGCGGTCCGGCAGCGAGTCGAGGCAGCGGATCTCGAGGTACCCGCGGGGCCGGACGGGCGGGAACAGCGTGCTGAGGTGGTAGTCGAGGTCCGACGACGTCGGGGGCCGGCCGACCAGGGCGGGACGCGCGGTCCACTCGGCGAACGAGAACCGGCGACGGGCCGGAGTCAGGCCGTCGCCGTCGCGGACCAGCATCACCGGCGCCGCGAGGGCGTAGTCGGCCCAGCGGTCCGGCCAGCCGTGCGTCACCGTCGCCTCGGGCACCGGGCCGGTGCGAGCGTGGTCGATGCGGTACCACGCCTCCTGGCGCATGGAGTGCCAGCCGGAGCGCCGGCCGGCGAGCCACGGCGACCCGGCCGAGGCGGCGACCAGCACCGGCACCAGCGCGTGGAGCAGCGACAGCCGTCCTGCCCAGTCGGGGGCGCGGCCGGCGTCGAGGTTCACCTGGAGGGCCGCGGTGGCGGTCATCATCTCCCGGCCGGCCGGCCCGCACCCGACGGTGTCGAAGTGGGCCTCCATGGCGGCGTACCGCGGGTGGGGGTTGGTGCGCAGCGCCGGCCTCGCCGGGTCGGCACCAAGCCCGGCGCCGCCCAGCCCGCGG
Source organism: Nocardioides sp. GCM10027114 (assembly GCF_042659625.1). Classification (NCBI taxonomy): domain Bacteria; kingdom Bacillati; phylum Actinomycetota; class Actinomycetes; order Propionibacteriales; family Nocardioidaceae; genus Nocardioides; species Nocardioides sp. GCM10027114. Next base: position 139,465 of record NZ_JBHSSS010000006.1, on the reverse strand, counting down.
GAGCGCAGCGCAGCACGCAGCACGGCAAGGTCGGTCCGCAGCGCCTCGACCGCCGTCGCGAGGTCGGGGGCCGGCTGGGTCGACAGCTCGACCTGGCCCCCGGGCTCCAGGGAGAGCGCGCTGCCCGCCGGCAGCGGGGGCGCGTCGCGGACGAGCGCGGCGACGGTCGACCAGGCGGGACGTCGGCCGGGGACGGCGAGGTCGACGACGTGCAGCTCGAGCTCGAGCCCGACGCGGCGCTCGTCGCCGGGACTCAGGGCCACGGCGGCGACGTGCGCCCGGGCCGAGTCGAGGTCGACGGGCGGGTCCGTGGTCGGGCTGCCGAGCGTCTGAGCGGTCATCCGCCCCCTCCAGGTCCGGGCCGGTCGGCCCGTGCACATGCCTATCGCATGTGGCCGGCAAACCCAACCGTCGACCCGCCCCGGAGGGGACCTGGCGTCAGTCGAGGTAGTCGCGCAGCACCTGGGAGCGGCTCGGATGACGCAGCTTCGACATCGTCTTGGACTCGATCTGCCGGATCCGCTCACGCGTGACGCCGTAGACCTTGCCGATCTCGTCGAGGGTCTTCGGCTGGCCGTCGGTGAGGCCGAAGCGCATGCTGACGACGCCCGCCTCACGCTCGGAGAGCGTGTCGAGGACGGCGTGCAGCTGCTCCTGCAGCAGCGTGAAGGAGACGGCGTCCGCCGGGACGATCGCCTCGGAGTCCTCGATCAGGTCGCCGAACTCCGAGTCGCCGTCCTCGCCGAGCGGCGTGTGGAGCGAGATCGGCTCGCGGCCGTACTTCTGGACCTCGATGACCTTCTCGGGGGTCATGTCGAGCTCCTTGGCGAGCTCCTCGGGGGTGGGCTCCCGACCGAGGTCCTGCAGCATCTGCCGCTGGACGCGGGCCAGCTTGTTGATGACCTCGACCATGTGGACCGGGATCCGGATGGTGCGGGCCTGGTCGGCCATGGCGCGGGTGATCGCCTGACGGATCCACCAGGTGGCGTACGTCGAGAACTTGTAGCCCTTGGTGTAGTCGAACTTCTCGACCGCACGGATCAGGCCGAGGTTGCCCTCCTGGATCAGGTCGAGGAAGAGCATGCCGCGGCCGGTGTACCGCTTGGCCAGCGAGACGACGAGTCGCAGGTTGGCCTCGAGGAGATGGTTCTTGGCGCGGCGGCCGTCCTCGGCGATCCACTCGAGCTCCTCGAGGAGCTTCGGCGAGATCTTGCCGCCCTTGGCGAGCTTCTCCTCCGAGAACAGGCCGGCCTCGATCCGCTTGGCGAGCTCGACCTCCATCTCGGCGTTCAGCAGCGGCACCTTGCCGATCTGCTTGAGGTAGTCCTTGACCGGGTCGGCGGTCGCGCCCGCGACCATGACCTGCTGCTCGGGCTCGCCGGTGTCGTCGGCGTCGGAGACGACGAACGACGCCTCCTTCTCGTCCTCCTCGATCGTCGGGTCGGACTTGACGTCCTTCTCGAACTGCTCGTCGGAGATGTCGGGCAGCACCTTCTTGCCGTCGGGGCCCACGACGGCCGCCGGCTCGACGTCGACCTCGACCTCGACCTCGACCGCGTCGACGTCGGGGGCCTCGCCCTTCGCGGCGGCCTTCTTCGCCGTCGCCTTCTTGGCGGTGGTCTTCTTCGCCGCGGTCTTCTTCGCGGGCTTCGCCTCGGTGGCGGTCGCGGCGCCGGCCTCGGCCGGCTTGGCCGCGGTCTTCTTCGCGGCGGCCTTCTTGGCCGTGCTGGCCGTGGTGGTCTTGCGGGCGGCCCGCGCGGCGACTGCGCGCGACGACGCCGCGGGAAGGTGCACCGAGATGCCCAGGCTGCTCAGGTGGGCCAGGAGCCCCTTGAGGTGCTTGGGCTCGATCGACGCGTCCTCACTGGCCTGCCGGACGGCCTCCGGGGTGACCGAGCCGCTGGGAGAGCCCTCCTCGATGAGGGCAACGACAGCGGGGTGCGACAGGACATCTGCGGGAACGGATTTGCGCGCGTTCGAGGACACGAACACCTCTCGTCAGGACTTCGGGGCGCGGCAAGACCCGGTATCGTCAAGAGCCGCGCCCGCAATTGTGCCACGCACGTCGCCAGGAACCCGAACTCACCCGCCGGAAGCCCTGGCTGCGGCCTTCTTCTGCTTCTTGAAGTCGCGCACCTTCTGCAGCGAGACCTCGTCCACGACGTCGGCCACCGACCGGTGCCCGTCCTCGGAGTAGGCGCCGGCCGCGGCCTCCCACCCCTCCGGGCGCACGCCGAGCTGCTTGGCCAGCAGGGCGACGAAGATCTGGGCCTTCTGCTTGCCGAACCCCGGGAGCTCCATCACCCGCTTCAGCAGGTCCTTGCCGGACGACGCCTCGGTCCACAGCCGCGACGCGTCACCGTCGTACCGCTCGACCACGAGGGCGGCGAGCGCCTGCATCCGCCCTGCCATCGAGCCGGGGAATCGGTGGACGGCCGGGGCTGTCGCGCACAGCGCCGCGAACTCCTCCGGGTCGGCCTCGGCGATGCGCGCTGGGTCGAGGGTGCCGAACCTGTCGAGCACCTTCGCGGGGCCGCGGAACGCGTGCTCCATGGGGTACTGCTGGTCGAGCATCATGCCGGCCAGGAGCGCGAAGGGATGCTCGTCGAGCACGGCGTCGCTGGCGGGGTCGCCGGTGAGGTGGAGGGCCATGCGCCCCAGTATCTGACACCCCGGTTGCACGTCCGCCGATGGTTCACCACAGTTATCTAGGGTGACTCCTGTGACTCATGGGGACGGAGACCGGACACGGACCGCTGCGCGGCGCCCGCTGCTGAAGCTGGCTGCGGGGGGCGTTGCGATCGCGTCCGTCGGGGCGCTCGTCCGGCTCGAGGGGCGCGACGACGACGCGCCCGGGGCCGCGCTGTCCCTCTCGACATTCCCCGGCAGCGACGTGGAGCGGCTGCACCTCCCGCTCGGCGACGACCTGCTCCCCAGGACCGCGGCCGGTCGGTGGGAGTCCAGCAGGCTGCCGACCTCCACCCACTCCATGGTCGCGTTCACCTGGGGCATCGGCCAGGCCGCCCCCGCCGTGGCCGTCCGGAGCCGCACCGGCGGGAGCTGGGGTCCGTGGCAGGGCGTCCCGATGCTCCACGACGTGCCCGAGGACGAGGTCGCGGGAGCCTCGCTGACCGGCACCGACCTCGTCTGGATCGGCCGGGCCGACGGCATCCAGATCCGCGTGGACGGGGAGCGTCCCGCCGACCTCGCACTCGTGCTGCTCCATCCCGGCCGGCGGCCGGGCGACCCGCTGCTCGGCGCCGCCCCGGTCGGTCGCGCCGCCACCACCGGGACCGAGGAGTCCGCGCGGTCCGAACCGGGCACCGTCGCGAAGCCGCGCCTGGTGACCCGCGAGCAGTGGGGCGCCAACGAGTCGCTGCGTGACGGCCGGCCGTCGTACCTCAGCCGGCTCAAGCAGGTCCACGTCCACCACACGGTGAACTCCAACAGCTACCGCCGCGACGAGGTGCCCGCCCTCATCCGGGGCATGTACGCCTACCACACGCAGACGCTCGGCTGGTCCGACATCGGCTACAACTTCCTGGTCGACCGCTTCGGCCGCTGCTTCGTCGGCCGCGCGGGCGGGCCGCACAAGCTCGTGCGCGGCGCCCACACCCTGGGCTTCAACCACGAGTCCACGGGCATCGCGGTCATCGGCAACCACGAGTCGGCCACGCCCAGCAACGCGACCCTCAACGGCCTGGCCGCGCTGGCGGCGTGGAAGCTCGCGCCGTACGGCCGCAACCCGCGGGGCGAGGTGCGGGTGGAGTCCGAGGGCAGCGACCGCTACCCCGCCGGGCGCACGGTGCGGCTGCCCGTGATCGACGGCCACCGCGACACCAACCTGACCGCCTGCCCCGGCAAGCACCTGTACGCCGCGCTCCCCAAGGTCCGCCGGCGCGCGGCCAGGATCATCGCCGAGGCGCAGCAGCCGCAGATCGAGGTGGAGGAGCGGGCCCGGGTGACCGGCAGCGCCCACCTCGGCGAGGAGCTGCGGGTCGACCCGGGCAGCTACCGACCCGAGGACGCCTCGGTCGACTACCGCTGGTTGCGCGGCGACCGCCGGATCCGCGGGGCACGGGAGCAGACGTACCGGGTGCGGCCGTGGGACGTCGGCAAGCCGCTGTCCTGCGTCGTCACGCTCGAGAAGGCGGGCAGCGACCCCGTCGTGCAGACCGCCGGCCCCACGGGAACGGTCACCGCCGATCCTTTCCTCGAGGTCGAGTCGTCCGCCCCCCGCCGTGTGGCCCGCGTCCGGGTGGCCGTCACCGCGCCCGACCAGGTCCGCGCCGTGCCGGGCGGTCGCGTCACCGTCCGGGTCGGCGACCGCACGAAGACGGTCGACCTGGAGGACGGGGCCGCCGTCGTGAGGTTCGGCCGGCACCGCAAGCTCGGGCCGGGTCGCTACCCGGTCACCGTGACCTACCGCGGTGACGGCGTCTTCCGGTCCGCGAGCCACGAGGAGCGGCTCCGGGTGGAGTGACGGCCCCGCCCGGAGTGCGTCAGCGGCGGGTCACTCCCCCGCCTTCACCGCCAGCACCGGGCACTTGGCGTCCAGCAGGATGCGCTGGGCGTTGCTGCCGAGGATCAGCTTGCCGACCGGCGAACGGCGGCGCAGCCCGATGACGATCAGCTCGGCGTCGTTGGCCTCGGCGATGCTGATGAGGTCCTCGGCCGGCTCGAAGCCACGCACGAGCTGGCGCAGGTCGAAGGAGACACCCGCCTCCTCGAGGCGGCCGCGGACATCGGCCATGTCGGACTCCGCCTGCCGGGCCGTCTCGCCGTCGAACTCCTGACCACCGCGGTGGGAGTTGACGACGACCACCTTGGCGCCGCGGAGCTTCGCCTCGTCGATGGCGCGTCCCAGCGCGGCATCGCCCTCAGGCTTCGGTACGTACCCCACGACCACGGTCCCCATCGACCCCTCCTCGCATCAGTGCCGGCCACGCTGCCGGTGGGCCGTCGGCCCACGAGCACGCTATCGGAGATGCGGCAACGACGGGAGGCTGTGGAAGGACGGCGAGCCGCGGGGCGGCGGCAGGGCAGGCTGGCCGGGTGCCGCTCCTCCTCGACCCGGTCGACCGCAACCTCGCCAGCGAGCTCAGGCGAGCAGTCCTGCAGTGGCGCACCGGAAGCAGCAGCCGCCACCCGGCCGCCCGGCTCCACCTCGGACGGCCGGGAGGCACCGTGCTGTCGTGGGCGGAGCCGCCCGGCGCCGGCCCGGTCGACCGTGGGCTGCGCTGCGACGTGATCGCCCGGATGCTTGACCACGGGGTGGCGGGCGCGGACCCGCTGGTGTGGCTGGGCCGCGCCGGGGAGCTCGAGTGGGAGGACCCGGACGCGGCCTGGCTGTCGGCTGCCCTCGTCTCGTTCGGCGAGGCCGGCCGGCCACTCACCATGGTGGTGGTCACCCGGGAGGGGTGGTGGGACCCCCGGAGCGGCACACGACGCACGTGGCGGCGGCTCCGGGACCGCAGCTGCGGCTAGTCCCAGGTGTGCACCGGCTCGTTGGTGTGCATGTTGTCGCAGTACTCCAGCAGCGTGGCCCGCAGCGCGTCGTAGCGGTCGAGGTCGTCGCGATCGTGCATCCGGCGGACGAACCACTCCGCGGAGTTGGTGTGCTGGAGGCAGCGCTGCTCGATGATGCCGAGAAGCCGGTCACGCTCGTCGGCCGCCACGCCCCACATCTCGAGGCCCTCGTGGGCCACCGGCAGCAGCCGGCGCAGCACCAGCTCGGTGGCGCGCACCTGACCGATGCCCGGCCAGTAGACCTGCGCCTCGATGCCGTGCTCGGCGGCGGTGTGGAAGTTCTCCTCCGCGGCGCTGAAGGACATCTGCGACCACAGCGGGCGCTCGCTCTCGGCAAGGAACCGGACGAGACCGAAGTAGAGGGCGGCGTTGGCCATCATGTCGGCGACCGTGGGGCCGGCGGCGAGGACGCGGTTCTCGACGCGGAGGTGCGGTGTGCCGCCGGCGATGTCGTAGACCGGGCGGTTCCAGCGGTAGATCGTGCCGTTGTGGAGCCGCAGCTCGGAGAGCTCCGGGGTCCGGCCGTCCTCGAGCGCCTCGAGCGGGTCCTCCTCGTCGGTGATCGGCAGCAGCGCCGGGAAGTAGCGGACGTTCTCCTCGAAGAGGTCGAACACCGAGGTGATCCAGCGCTCGCCGAACCAGACACGTGGCCGCACACCCTGGGCCTTGAGCTCCTCGCTGCGGGTGTCGGTCGCCTGCTCGAAGAGGGGGATGCGGGTCTCGCGCCACAGCTCCCGGCCGAGCAGGTAGGGCGAGTTGGCGCCGACGGCCAGCTGCACGCCCGCGATCGCCTGCGAGGCGTTCCAGTAGGCAGCGAACTGGTCGGGCGAGGTCTGCACGTGCAGCTGCATGCTGGTGCAGGCGGCCTCGGGGACGATCGAGTCGGCGGTGGTGACGAGGCGCTCCTCGCCGGCGATCGAGATCACGATGTCCTCGCCGCGGGCGGCCATGATCTGCTCGCTCAGGAGGGCGTAGCGCGGGTTCGCGCTCAGCGTCCCGGGGCCGAGGTGGCCCTCGGCCAACGTCGGCAGCACGCCGATCATCACCATGTGGGCGCCGACCTTCGACGACTTCGACTCCGCGTCGTTGAGGCTCTTGCGCAGCTGGTCCTCGAACGTCGACAGCCCGCCCTCGCGGAGCTTGGCGGGCGGCACGTTGATCTCGATGTTGAACTGCCCGAGCTCGGTGACGAAGTCGGGGTCGGCGATCTGCTCCAGCGCCTCGGCGTTCTTCAGCGCCGGGTCGCCGTCCTCGTCGACCAGGTTGAGCTCCACCTCCAGCCCGGTCATCGGGTCGTCGGTGTCGAACGCCTCGTCGCGCAGCATCCGCGCGAACACGTCGAGGCACCGACGCACCTTCTCGCGGTGCCGGGTGCGGTCCGCCCTGGTGAACTCCTGTGACTCCACCTCTTCGCCCATGGTGTGACCCTAGGGTCGCGACGCGCCCTTGGCGAGCACCTCGGGGTCCTCGGGCGGCGGAACGGCCTCCTCGAGCAGGCCGGCGACCAGCCGCGCGAGGCCGTGGCCCGGATCGAGCTCGAGCGCCCGGTCGACGGCGCACCAGGCAAGCGCGCCGTGGCCGGCCACCCACGCCGACACCGCGAGCAGCGCGGCCGCCGCGGGCGCGAGGTCCTCGGGCGCGCGTCGCAGCAGGTCGGTCCACACCGCCACGTGGCAGCGGGCGTCGTCGCGACGGATCCCCGCCCAGACCGCGTCGCGCACCACCGGGCTCGACGTGACGGCCACCAGGAGCCGGGCCGCCTCCGCGTCGTCGGGCAGCGTCCCGGCCGCGACGTGCCGGCCGACGAGCGCCGACACCCGGTCCGGGCAACCGTCCGGCTGCTCCGGTGCATCCTCGCGGGCCGCCAGCAGCGCCGCCACGCGGGCGGGCACGGGCCGCAGCGTGGCCGCGAGCTCGCCGCGGGAGGGCTGCAGGACGCGGCCGTCGAGGACCGCCTGTGCCGTGAACGGATGGCTGCTCAGGTCGTAGGGCACGCCGCCGGCCGGCACGTCTCGGCGGTGGCGCAGCAGCGGGAACCACCTCCGCCCGTCGGCACGCAGCGCGTCCACCACCTCGATGCCGGCCTCGCGGAAGCCGCGGACCAGCCGGCGGCAGATGCGGTCGGCCGCGAGCGGGACGTCGGTGTAGAGGAGGAAGACGACGCGGCCCACCCCGTGCTGGAGCGCCGGCCGGAGCAGGGCGTCGACGAGCTCGGCCGTCCACTCGGCCGCCCCCTGCGGCGGCGGCAGGTCGACCCGGGCGTGGAAGCAGCGGGGTCCGCCGAAGGTCAGCATGACGACCGAGTCGGCCGGCTGGAAGCCGAGCACGACGGGAGCGACGGCGAGCAGGTCCTCGGGGGTGCGGGCGGTGAGCGTGGTCATGCGCCGACCGTCCCCCCGACGCGCCCCGTCGCGCCGGACCGCCCGACGGTGCTGGGGACGGCGGCCCGGGAGCAGGCGGCTGTGGACGGCGCGTGGGCCCGCCCGCGGTACCTTGCGCGCATGCGTCAGGTCGCCTCGGTGCTGCACCTCGACCTCGACGCATTCTTCGCCTCCGTCGAGCAGCGGGACAAGCCCTCGCTGCGCGGCAAGCCGGTCGTCGTCGGCGGCGTCGGCGGCCGCGGGGTCGTGGCGACCGCCTCCTACGAGGCCCGCAGGTACGGCGTCCGCTCGGCGATGTCGACCCGGGAGGCCCGCTCCCGGTGCCCGCACGCCGCCTTCCTGTCCGGCCGCTTCCACGCCTACCGGGACACCAGCCGCCGGGTGATGGCGCTGCTGCGCGAGGCCTCGCCGCTGGTCGAGCCGCTCTCGCTCGACGAGGCGTTCGTCGACCTCGCGGCCGCGGACCTGCCCGACCTCGAGGTCGCAACCGTGACGGCGTTCGCCGAGGACCTGCGGCGCCGGGTGACCGGGGTGACCGGCGGGCTGACCGCCTCGGTGGGCATCGGCACCTCCAAGTTCATCGCCAAGGTGGCCAGCGACCTCGACAAGCCCGACGGCCTCGTGGTGGTGGCTCCCGGGACCGAGCGCGACCTGCTCCGGCCGATGCACGTGACCGTGATCCCCGGCGTCGGCCCCGCCACCGCCGAGCGGCTGCGGCGCGCCGGCATCCACACCGTCGCCGACCTCGAGACGGTCAGCCTCGACGAGCTGGTCCGGCTGCTCGGGAAGGCGCACGGCGCCGGGCTCCACGCGCTCGCGCGCGCCGAGGACGACCGGCCGGTGGTCTCCGAGCGCGAGGCCAAGTCGGTCAGCGCCGAGGGCACCTACGACACCGACCTGACCGACCGCCGCCTCATGGAGGGGCTGCTCACCCGGCAGGCCGCCGGGGTGGCCGAGCGGCTGCGCAAGGGCGGCCTCTCCGGCCGCACCGTGACGATCAAGGTGAGGCTGCACGACTTCACGACCCTGAGCCGGTCCACGACGCTGCCCTCCCCCACCGACAACCCGGCGACGATCGGCCGGCTGGCCAGGTCGCTGCTGACGGAGCTGGACACCTCCGGCGGGGTCCGGCTGCTGGGCGTCGGGGTCACGGGGCTCGCGGACTGGGTGCAGGACGACCTCTTCGGCAGCGAGGAGGACGAGCCCGCGGCGCCCGAGGCCGAGGCGGCCTCGCACGGCGTCCTGCCGCAGCGGCACCGCTCCACGTGGGCACCGGGCATGGACGTGGTGCACGCCGAGATGGGCCGCGGCTGGGTCTGGGGCTCGGGCCGGGGCGTGGTCACGGTCCGCTTCGAGACCGCGGACACCCCGCCCGGGCCGGTGCGGTCGTACGCCGTCGACGACCCGGCGCTCAGCGCGTGGCAGCCGCCCGACGACCCTGCTGACCCGGAGGGCTCGGCCGGTCCGGGGTGAACCGCACCGACTCCCCCGGGCGGAGCTGACCGCAGACCCAGAGGTCCTCCCGTCGCACGACGGCCACCACCGGGTAGCCGCCCGTCGGCGGATGGTCGGCGAGGAAGACCACCGGCTGCCCGTCGGGGGGCACCTGGACGGCGCCCAGCACCATCCCCTCACTCGGCAGCTCCCTGGGCAGCCCGGCGTCTCGGCGGCGGGCCAGCGGCTCGCCCCCAAGCCGCAGGCCGACCCGGTCGGAGTCGGGGGCGACCTGCCAGGTGGTGTCGCAGAGCCGGTCGATCACGTCGTCGGCGAACCAGTCGCGGCGCGGACCGGGCGCGACCCGCAGCGGCCCGGCGGCGCGCGGCCGGGGCGTCTCCTGGGGGTGCGGCGGCCCGGCCGGCTTCCCGACGGGCAGCTCGGCGCCGGCCACCACCCGAGGCGGCCCGACCCAGGCGAGCGTGTCCGTGGCCCGCGACCCCAGCACCGGCGGCACGTCGACGCCGCCCGCGACGGCGAGGTAGCTGCGCACGCCGGTGGCCGGGACGCCGACCTCCAGCCGGGACCCGTCGGGCAGCCACACCGGCTCGCCGTGCGCGACCGGTGCACCGTCGACGAGGACGCCGCCCGGCGCCCCGGTGACCGCGACCCAGTGCCCGCCGCGACCGGTGGCCCGGAGCCCGCCCAGGGTCACCTCGAGCAGCGCCGCGTCGGGCGGGTTCCCGACGAGCCTGTTGGCGAGGTCCGCGGCGACGTCGTCGAGCGGCCCGCCGCGCGGGACCCCGAGGTGGGCGAGGCCGGTGCGTCCCCGGTCCTGCACCGTGCACAGCGGGCCGGGGTCCTCCACCCGCAGCAGCCGGTCCCGGGTCATGCCGGCACGAACCTGACGCGCGTCCCCGGCGGCAGCAGCGCGGGCTCCCTGCGCCGTGGGTCCCACAGCCGCGCGGTCGTGGTGCCGATCAGCCGCCAGCCGCCCGGTGAGGCGGAGGGGTACGCCGCGCACCAGGCGCCGGCGAGCGCGACCGAGCCCGCCGGGACCCGGGTCCGTGGCGTCTCCCGGCGGGGCACCGCCCACTCCTCGGCCAGCCCGGACAGGTAGGAGAACCCCGGCGCGAAGCCGCAGAAGTCGGCGACGTACTCCACCGACGTGTGGCGCTCGACCACGCCGGCCTCATCGGTCCCCCACAGCCCCGCCACGAAGGCGAGGTCGGGGCCGTCGTACCGGACCTCGACCACCACCAGCTCCCCGGCGTCCGGCTCGGCGTCGGGCCACCACCCGGCCAGCACCTCGCGCAGGGCCGCCGGGTCCGCGACGTCGTCGAGGAGGACGGTGCGCGCCGCCGGCACGACCTCGCCGACGGCGAGGTCGAGGTGGCGGACCCAGCGCGCCAGCGACCGCGCGGCCGCGGCGTCGGCCACCTCGGCCAGCAGCGCCGAGCGGCCCACCGTCCGGATCTCGATGCCGTCCACGCGACCAGTCTCCCGCCCGGTCACAGGCCGCGCAGCCGCCAGCCGGCCTTCTCCAGAGCAGTGCGCACCGCAAGGGCGTGGGCCACCGCCCCCGGCGTGTCGCCGTGGAGGCACAGCGACTGGACCCGGCCGGCGAGCTCGAGGGCGCGGCGCGCGATCACGGCGGAGTCGTCCAGCACGGCGCCCGGCTGGTCCCGCGGCAGCAGCCGGCCCCGGTCGTCGTAGCCGCGGTCGGGGAAGCCCTCCAGCAGCGTGCGGCGGCCGGCCGCGGCGGCCAGCGCCAGCACCCGGGAGCCCGGCATCCCCAGCACCGGCAGCCCGACCGAGCCGGCCAGCACCGAGCCGGCCAGCACCGAGCCGGCGAGCACTGCGTCGGCCTGCTCCTCGTCCTCGGCGACGCGGTGGTAGAGCGCGCCGTGGGGCTTGACGTAGCGCACCTCGCCACCGGCGGCGGCGGCGATCTCCGCGAGGGTGCCGACCTGGTCGGCGACCTGCTCCCGCAGCACCCCGTGCGGGACGTCGCGCGGCACCCGGCCGAAGTTCTCCCGGTCGTCGTAGGAGACCTGCGCCCCGATCGAGACCCCGCGCGCCACCGCCTCCTCGCAGACCGCGCGCATGATCGCCACACTGCCCGCGTGGTAGCCGCAGGCGACGTTGGCGCTGGTCACCACGGCGAGCAGGGCGGTGTCGTCGGTGACCTCCTCGCCGAGGTCCGCGTTGAGGTCGATCTCCGCCATGGGGCGACGCTATCCCCGGCGGCTATCGTCTGCGCCCATGGAGTCCCCCGTCGCGCCCAGCCGGCCCGTCACCACCAGCCACCACGGCCGCGAGCGGGTCGACGACTACGCCTGGCTCCGCGAGAAGGAGCACCCCGACGTCCGGGACTACCTCGAGGCCGAGAACGCCTGGACCCGCGAGCGGACCGCCCACCTCGCCGACCTCCGCCAGAAGATCTTCGAGGAGATCCGGTCGCGCACGCTCGAGACCGACCTGTCGGTCCCGACCCGCAGCCGCGGCTACTGGTACTACGGCCGCAGCTTCGAGGGGAAGGAGTACGGCGCCACCTGCCGGGTGCCGGTCCTCGACGAGGCCGACTGGGCTCCCCCGCGTCCCGCCGAGGACGTCAGCCCTGCGGAGCCCGCACTGCCCGGCGAGGAGCTGCTGCTCGACCTCGACGCCCTCGCCGAGGGGCACGACTTCTTCTCGCTGGGCGGCTCCTCGGTCAGCCCCGACACCACGCTGCTCGCCTACTCGACCGACACCACCGGCGACGAGCGCTACACGGTCCGGGTGAAGGACCTGCGCACCGGGGAGCTGCTCGACGACGAGATCGTCGGCGTGCTGGGCGGCGCGACCTGGTCCCGCGACGGCCTCGACCTCTACTACACGACCGTCGACGAGACCTGGCGCGCCGACAAGGTCTGGCGCCACCGGCTGGGCACGACGCAGGCCGACGACGAGCTGGTCCACCACGAGCAGGACGGCCGGTTCTGGGTCGGCGTCGGCCGCAGCCGCAGCGACCGGTTCCTCGTGGTGGTGAGCGGCTCCAAGACGACGACCGAGTACCGCTTCCTCGACGCCGACGACCCGGCCGCCGGCTGGCAGGTGTTCCACCCGCGGCAGGACGAGCTCGAGTACAACCTCGAGCACGCCGTGGTCGCCGGGGAGGACGTCTTCCTCGTCCACCACAACGGCACCGGCCCCGACTTCGAGATCGCGGTCGCACCCGTGCGCCCGACGCCGCCGGCCGCCTGGCGACCGCTGGTCCCCCACGACCCCGCGGTCCGGCTCGAGGACGTCGACGCCTTCACCGGCCACCTCGTGGTCCACCAGCGCAGCCGTGGCCTCACGCAGCTGCGGATCCTCGAGCTCGGGCCGGACGGTGTCACTGACGACCACCTGGTCGAGTTCCCCCAGGAGGTCTACACCGTCGGGACCGCCGGCAACCCCTCCTTCGACCAGCCCGTCGTCCGGCTCGGCTTCACCTCGCTGGCGGTGCCGTCGTCGGTCTACGACTACGACGTGCGCAACCGCGACCTCACGCTGCTGCGCCGTGCCCCCGTGCTCGGCGGCTACGACCCGGCCGACTACGAGGAGCACCGGCTCTGGGCCAACGCCGACGACGGCGAGCGGATCCCGATCTCCGTCGTCGTCCGCCGCGGCGCGCGCGAGGACGTCGGCGGCGGCACCGGCCCGGTGCCGGTGCCGGTGCTGCTCTACGGCTACGGCGCCTACGAGGCCTCGATCGACCCGTACTTCTCGGTGGCGCGGCTCTCGCTGCTCGACCGCGGCGCCGCCTTCGCCATCGCCCACGTCCGCGGCGGCGGCGAGATGGGCCGCCGCTGGTACGACGACGGCAAGTTGCTGCGCAAGCGCAACACCTTCACGGACTTCGTCGCCTGCGCCCGCCACCTGGTCGCGGCCGGGTGGACGACGCCCGCGACGACGGTGGCGGAGGGGGCGAGCGCCGGCGGGCTGCTGATCGGTGCGGTCGCCAACCTCGCGCCGGAGGAGTTCGCCGGCTTCGTGGCCGGGGTCCCCTTCGTCGACGCACTCGGCTCCATGCTCGACTCGAGCCTGCCCCTCACCGTCGTGGAGTACGAGGAGTGGGGCAACCCGGAGGCGGACCCGGACGTCTACGACTACATGGCGGGCTACTCGCCGTACGACAACGTCGCGGCGCTGGACTACCCGCCGATCCTCGCCGAGACCTCCTTCCACGACACCCGGGTGTCCTACGCCGAGCCCGCGAAGTGGGTGGCCCGGCTCCGGGCGACCGCGACCGGCCGGCGCGACTTCCTGCTGCGGACCGAGATGGCGGCAGGCCACGGCGGCGTCTCCGGGCGCTACAAGTCGTGGCACGACCGGGCGTTCACGCTGTCCTGGATCCTCGACCGGCTGGGGCTGGCCTAGACCACCCGGGAGGCGGTCCGGGGCCCGGAACAGCCCTGAGAAGTCCCTGAGAGTTGCGGTGTGAGGCAACTCGCTCGCCCTCCCACCCGTCGGAACTGGTGAGGACTCCGAAGCACTACCGGGAATCCAACGGGGTACGGAGTCGTTGAAAGTTGTGCGAGGTCGTGGGACGCGGCCCCGCGGCGAAGGAGGGGCGTTCTCACATGGCAACCCGCACCGCAACCACTGCGACGCGCGAGATCGAGGGGCGCGACAGCGTCGGGCTGTACCTCGACGAGATCGCCCGCAACCCGCTGCTGGACGCCGCCGCAGAGGTGGAGCTGTCCAAGACGATCGAGGCCGGCCTCATGGCCGAGCACCTGCTGCGCACCGGCCGCATCGGCCGCCGCAAGGGCGGCGCCCCCGGCTACGCCACCCAGGAGGAGCTCGAGTGGCTCGCCGAGGAGGGCCGCAAGGCGGTCGACACCTTCATCACCGCGAACCTGCGGCTGGTGGTCTCGATCGCGCGCAAGTACGGCCGCGCCCAGATGCCGATGCTCGACCTGATCCAGGAGGGCAACACCGGTCTGATCCGCGCGGTCGAGAAGTTCGACTACACCAAGGGCTACAAGTTCTCGACCTACGCCACCTGGTGGGTGCGTCAGGCGATCACCCGCGGCATCGCCCAGCAGGCACGCGTCGTGCGGCTGCCGGTCCACGTGGTCGAGGAGCTCAACCAGGTGGGCGGCGCGCGGCGCACCCTCGAGCGTCAGCTCGGCCGTGAGCCCGAGCCGCGCGAGATCGCCGAGGAGCTCGGCATGGACCTGGACCGGGTCCTCGACCTGATGTCCTGGGGCCGCGAGCACGTCAGCCTCGACACCCCGGTGGACGAGGACGGCGACACCTCGCTCGGCGACCTGATGGCGCAGGAGACCGCTCCCGGACCGGACCTCAACGTGCTCGACCACGAGGCCCGCGACCGGCTCAACGCCCTCGTCTCGCTGCTCGACGAGCGGTCGGCCGACATCATCCGGGCCCGCTACGGCCTGGTCGACGGCCGGCAGCACAAGCTCGCCGACATCGGCGCCCGCCACGGCATCTCCGCCGAGCGGGTCCGCCAGCTCGAGCGCGAGGCGCTTCAGAAGCTGCGCCGGCTCGGCGACCCGGACATGGCGGCCTGACCGCCGGACGAGTCCGTCAGCCGTAGGCGGCGGCCATCAGCCGCTGCGCCGCCGCCGCGGCACGGGAGGCGACGTCCGCGGGGACCTCGGTCTCCGCGGACGTGCGCTGCTGCCAGAGCTGCAGCGCGACCACGCGCGCGGCCGCCTCCTCGGCGCGCTCGCGGGTCACCCGGCCCGACTCGATCGCGTCGGTGACCGTGGCATGGGTGCGCGCCGGGTCCGGCGGCATCAGCAGCAGGTCGGCGCCCGCGGCGAGCGCGGTCACGGCAGGCTCGGACCGGCCGACCACGCCACCCATCCCCAGCGAGTCGGTGACGGCGACGCCCTCGAAGCCGAGGTCGTCGCGCAGCAGGTCGTAGACCTCCGGCGCGAGGCTGGAGGGCACGCCGGGCGCCAGCGCCGTGACGTCGAGGTGGGCGACCATCACCGCGGGGGCGCCGGCCTCCACGGCGCGCCGGAACGGCACCAGGTCCTCACGCTCGAGCTGCCGCCTCGGCGCCGGCACGACCGGCAGGGTCTCGTGGCTGTCGGCGGTGGCGCGGCCGTGCCCCGGGAAGTGCTTGGTCGTCGAGACGACGGCGCCGTCGGAGTACCCGGACACGGCGGCGGCGACGGTCGCCGCGGCCGTGCGCGGGTCGTTCGACGGCGAGCGGGAGCCGATCGTCGGGTCGGCGGCACCGATGGTCACGTCTGCCACGGGTGCGAAGACCCAGGAGAAGCCCAGGTCCCGCAGCTCCCACGCGGTCGCCTCGGCGGCTGCCTCGACCGCGCTGCGGCCCTCGCGGGGCGCGCGCGCGACCGCGGCCCCGGCGGTGGCGAAGGAGGGGAAGTCGGTCGCGACGCCACGCAGGTGGGCGACTACGCCGCCCTCCTGGTCGACGCCGACGACCGCCGGGAAGTCCCGGCCACCCGCACGAGCGGCCCGGTCGATCGCCCGGGTGAGCTCGCGGACCTGGGCCTCGTCGACGACGTTCTCCGTCGTGACGCTCATCCCGGCGAGGTGGTGGCGGCGCACGAGCCGGGCCGCCAGGGCGGGGTCGGTGCCGTGGAAGCGACCCACGATCACCTGGCCGGCCAGCTGCTCCGCTGACCACCCCGCCACCAGCTCCTGCGCCTGCGCCAGCTCTCCCGTGGTCGGCCCCCAACCCAGCGGGGTGTCGGGGTCCGTGGTCGCGGTCTCCGCGCCGGCGGACGACGAGGGGCTCGGCCTGTCCGAAGAGGTGGGGCCGGCGACGGGGCCCGAGGTCGAGCAGCCGGTGGTCACCAGCAGGGCCAGCGTGGCCGCCGCTGCGAGAGATGCCTTGGTGATCACCGGGCGAGGTTACCCGCGCAGCTCCTCGACCACCTCGGCCACCCGGTCCCGGAGGTCCTCGAGGGTGCCGGCGTTGTCGATGACATGGGTGGCGACGGCCAGCCGCTCCTCGCGGCTGGCCTGCGCCGCGATCCGGGCCCGGGCGTCCGCCTCGGACCAGCCACGGTCGTGCACCATCCGCTGGACCTGCACCTCCTCGGGCACGTCCACGACGAGCACTGCGTCGAACGTCGATGCCTGGCCCGTCTCCGCGAGCAGCGGGATGTCGTGGACGACCAGGGCCCCGACCGGCGCCGCCGCCTCGATCTCCGCGGCCCGCGCCCGGACACGCGGGTGGATGATCGCCTCGAGTCGGGCCCGACGCTCGGCGTCGCCGAAGACCAGGGTGCCGACCGCCGGACGGTCGAGGTCGCCCTCGCCCGTCAGCACGCCGGGTCCGAACGCCGCCACGACCTCGGCGAGCCCCGTCGTACCGCGAGCCACCGCCTCGCGGGCCAGGACGTCAGCGTCGATGACGACCGCGCCGAGCTCCTCGAGGATCGCCGACACCGTGCTCTTGCCCGAGGCGACTCCCCCGGTCAGGCCCACTCGCATGCGCGGCAGCCTAGTCACCGGGCGAGGCGCAGCGTCTCCACCCGCAGGTCGGACCCCGGCCGCAGCGGGCTCCACTCCCCGACCGGCTCGAACCCGTGGCGCCGGTAGAGCCGCCGCGCGGCGTCGTTGCCGTCGGTGACGTGGAGGAGGACGTCGAGACCGCGCTCGCGGCACCACGCGACCAGCTCGGCGAGGATCCGCTGCGCGTGGCCGCGGCCGCGCGCCTCGGGGGCCGTCCACATCCCCCAGATCATCGCCTCGTGCGCGCCCTCCGGCGCGTAGGCGCCACCCATCGCCAGCGGCTCGCCGTCCTCCAGCGCCAGGAGGATCCGGCCCGGCCCGGCCGCCCGCTCCTGCCAGGTCTCGTCGGGCTGCGCCGCGGCCTGCGCGACGGTGGCCCCGAACGCGTCGGGGGCGTCGGCCAGGGCGCGCAGGCGGATCCGGCGGAAGGCGGTCCAGTCGTCAGCGGCGAGCGACAGGCGGGTGGTCGGGGTCATCGGACGATGGTGCCCCGCGACCGGGGTGCCGCGCCATCCCGTTTCGCCCCGCTTCCGCCGATGTTCACGTCCCCCTGATCACGACCGGTCGGTCTCAGTAGCGCACCTGCACCACGTCGTAGTCCGTGCCGGGCGGCGCACCGGGCCCGAACGGCGGCGGGAAGCCGAGGTCGAACCTGGCGTTGACGAGGGCGAGACGCTTGCCGTGCTTCGCCACCGTCGTGGGCACCCGGAACAGGTCGGAGGTGATGACCTCGACCACGCGGCCGTGCGTCAGCTTCGGCGACAGCCGGACCTCGGCCACGGAGTTGGCGAAGTTCTGCACGACGAACACCCGCCGGCCCTCGACCTGGAGCCCGTCCAGCGTCCCCGGGACCAGCGGGGGCCCGGTGAGCGGGATCTCCCGGCTCTCACCGGTCCGCGGGTGGACCAGGGCGATGATCCCGAGATCGGTGTGGTTGACGACCAGCCAGCGCCGGTTGGTCGTGTCGATCCCGTTGAGGCCGAAACCGCCGGTGGCGCCGGCGGGCCCGGTCACCGTGACGACCTCGGTGGTGCCGTAGCCGCCGTCGGCGAGGATCGGGACCCGGTAGAGCACGGGCGAGAAGGTGTCGGTGAAGTACAACGCGTGCTTCGCGATCGCCACGTCGTTGCTGAACGTCGTCCCCGGCGGGCCGAGGTGCAGCTCGGCGAGTGTCGAGCCGTCGTCGACGTCGTACACCCAGGCCTTGCCGGTGAGGCCGCCCGCGACGACGAGCCGGTCCCGGGCCCGGTCGACGCGCATGCCGACGGACTGGCGTCCGTCCACGTCGACCAGCAGCTCGCCCTCCCCGCTGCGCAGGTCGCCGCGGTAGACGTCCCCGTCCAGGAGTGAGCCGACGAAGAAGGTGTTGCCGTCGCCGACGGCGATCCCCTCCGGGCCGAAGTCGTCCGGGATGGGGATCGAGTCGGGGCGGGGGTCCGCGCTGCCCGGGCCGGCCGGTCCGACGACCAGGCCGAGCGTGAGAACCGTCGTGAAGAGCGCTGCGATGGTGCGGTTGGGAACACGCATGTCGTGACCTCCGGGTCTCCCCCGCACCTCCACCCTCTGTCGCGGGCGCGCCCGAAGTGAATCCCCGGATCAGGGGAACCGGTGCCTAGCATGTCCCGGTGACCGGCACCGTGACGAGCGACCTCCGGCCCGGCGACCGGGTGGCGCTGCTGGTGCCGGGCAGCCCGGCGTACGTCGAGGTCGTGACGGGCCTGCTGGCGGCAGGGGTCCTCCCCGTCCCGCTCGACCCGCGCCTCACCGCGGCGGAGCTGCGAGGCATCCTCGACGACGTCGACCCCGCCCTGGTGGTGACGGACGCGCACACGCTCGAGGAGCTGCGTTCGCACTTCTCGCCCGGGCTGCCGCTGGGCCGCCCGATGCACGTCACGAGCGGCACCACCGGCCGGCCGAAGGCTGTGTTCTCCGGGGTCCTCGACGAGGCCCGGGCCGAGTCGCTGCTCGGCGAGGAGCGCGACCTGTGGGGCTTCGGCGCCGACGACGTCAACCTCGTGCTCAGCCCGCTGCACCACTCGGCACCGCTGCGCTTCGCCATGGGAACGCTGCTCGCCGGCGGTCGGCTGGTCGTCCCCGGGCCGTTCGATCCCGAGCGCGTCACGGCCGCGATCCGGGAGCTGGCAGGCACCGGTCGCCCGACCACCATGTTCTGCGTGCCGACGCACCTGCAGCGACTTTTCGCGCACTGGGACCGGGTCGGCGTCCCCGACCTCTCGGGATTCCGCCTGGTCGCCCATGCGGGCGCGCCCTGCCCGCCCGAGGTCAAGCGGCGCCTGGTCGAGCTCTTCCCGTCCGGCAGCACCTGGGAGTTCTACGGCTCGACCGAGGGGCAGTTCACCGCCTGCCGCAGCGAGGAGTGGCTGGCCCGCCCCGGCACCGTCGGGCGGGCTCGCCCCGGACGCTCGCTGAGCGTCGACGACGACGGCACCATCTGGTGCCGCGTCCCGGACCACGCGCGGTTCAGCTACTGGGGTGCGCCGGAGAAGACGGCGGCCGCCTGGCGCGGCGACGCCTTCACGGTCGGGGACCACGGCCGCCTCGACGCGGACGGCTACCTCCACCTCGACGGCCGGCGCGAGGACCTGATCATCAGCGGCGGCGTCAACGTCTACCCGCTCGAGGTGGAGAACGCGCTGCGCGAGCACGCCGGGGTCGAGGACGCCGCGGTGTACGGCGTGCCCGACGACGACTGGGGGCAGCGCGTCTGCGCCGCCGTCGTGGGCACCGCGGACGAGCAGGAGCTGGCGGCGTACGTCCGGGAGCGGCTGTCGCCACCGAAGCGGCCGAAGTCGTGGACATTCGTCGACGAGCTCCCGCGCACGCTCACCGGCAAGGTCCGCCGCGACCTGCTGCGTGGTCCGGGCTGATCAGGGGGTGATCAGGACGCCTCGCCGGCGGCGACCGCTCCACAGAACGTGCGGCGGTACTGCTGCGGGCTGACACCGCGCGACCGGACGAAGTGGTGACGAAGGGTGGCGGCGTTGCCGAACCCGACCTCGTCGGCGATCCACTCCACGGAGTGGTGGGTCAGCTCGAGCAGCTCCTGGGCGGCCTGCACCCGGCGACTTGTCACCCAGCTGTGCGGGGTGGCGCCCGTCTCCGCGCGGAACCGGCGGGCGAAGGTGCGCGGGGACATGTGTGAGCGTCGGGCCAGCGCCTCGACGCTGAGGTCGTCGGCGAGGTGCTCGCCGATCCAGCTCAGCAGCGGCCCGAACGTCTCCGCCTCGACGTCGGGCACGGCGCGGGCGATGAACTGGGCCTGCCCGCCCTCGCGGTGGGGCGGGACGACCATGCGGCGGGCCGTGGTCGCGGCGACCCGGGCTCCGAACTGCTGCCGCACGAGGTGGAGCGCGGCATCGAGGCCGGCGGCCGACCCCGCTCCCGTGACGATCGAGCCGTCCTGCACGTACAGCACGTCACGGTCGACGATGGCCTCGGGGTAGCGCTCGGCGAGGGCGTCGACGTGGCGCCAGTGGGTCGTGCACCGCCGGCCCTCCAGCAGGCCGGCCTCACCGAGCACGAAGGCGCCGGAGCAGTGGGCGAGCACCAGGCCGCCACGCGCGTGGACGGCGCGAACCACCTCGACGACCTCCGGCGAGGGCTCGAGGTAGTCGCGCTTCGGCGCGACGCACACGAGGTCGGCGTCGAGTGCCTCCTCCAGGCCGTGCTCGACGTGCAGGTCGAAGCCCGAGGGCCCCGCTACCCGCCCCGGCCGCGGCGTGGCGACGACGAAGTCGAAGACCGGGTTGTCGTCGTCGGGGTGGTAGGGCTCGGCCCACACCTCGCACATCGATCCCAGCCCGAAGGGCTCCACCCCGTCCTGGACCAGCACCGCCACCTTGCGCACCCGACGATCATGCCGCACGAGTGGCAGGATTTCAATGCTTGATGGCATCTCTGCCACTCGTGGCAGGATCTTCAACGACGCATGATTGATGCCATGACCTACCTGTTGATCATGCTGGCCCTCGGCCTGGTCCTCGCCGCGGAGTCGATCCGGATGATGCTCCACGACGGGCGCGGCCCGTCCCGCCCGCCGCAGTCCCACCTCGACGACCCGCGGTTCCGCCCCCCGCTCGCCCGCAGCTGAACCCTCCCCACAAATGACGCTGACCCGCCCGAAAGCTTCGGGCGGGTCAGCGTCGTTCAGGCTGCGTCAGCGGCGATCAGCAGATCAGTTGCCGCCGGTGAGCTTCTCGCGGAGCGCCTGCAGCGCCTCGTCCGAGGCGAGCGAGCCGCTGCCGGTGTCGGCCTGGCCGGTGTCGGCACCGCCGGAGGAGTAGGACGTGGCCTCGCCGGCCTCGACCTCGGCCTTGGCGGCCTCCTCCTGCTGCTTGACGTGGGCCTCCCAGCGGGCGTGCGCCTTGGCGTACTGCTCCTCCCAGGTCGCGCGCTGCTCCTCGTAGCCCTCGAGCCACTCGCCGGTCTCCGGGTCGAAGCCCTCGGGGTAGACGTAGTTGCCCTGCTCGTCGTACGTCGCGGTCATGCCGTACATCGTCGGGTCGAACTCGTCGACGTGCGTGGCGGTCGCGGTCTCGTTGGCCTGCTTGAGGGACAGCGAGATCCGGCGACGCTCGAGGTCGATGTCGATGATCTTGACCATGACGTCGTCGTTGACCTGGACGACCTGCTCCGGGATCTCGACGTGGCGCTCGGCGAGCTCGGAGATGTGCACCAGGCCCTCGATGCCCTCCTCGACGCGGACGAACGAGCCGAAGGGCACCAGCTTGGTGACCTTGCCCGGCACGATCTGGCCGATCTGGTGGGTGCGGGCGAAGTGCTGCCACGGGTCCTCCTGCGTCGCCTTCAGCGACAGGGAGACACGCTCGCGGTCCATGTCCACGTCGAGCACCTCGACGGTGACCTCGTCGCCCACGGCGACGACCTCGGACGGGTGGTCGATGTGCTTCCAGGACAGCTCGGAGACGTGGACGAGACCGTCGACGCCGCCGAGGTCCACGAACGCACCGAAGTTGACGATCGAGGAGACGACACCCTTGCGGATCTGACCCTTCTGGAGCTGGGTCAGGAAGCCGTGGCGGACCTCGGACTGGGTCTGCTCGAGCCAGGCGCGGCGCGACAGGACCACGTTGTTGCGGTTCTTGTCGAGCTCGATGATCTTCGCCTCGAGGGTCTGGCCGACGTACGGCTGCAGGTCGCGGACGCGACGCATCTCGACGAGCGAGGCGGGAAGGAAGCCGCGGAGGCCGATGTCGAGGATCAGGCCGCCCTTGACGACCTCGATGACGGTGCCCTCGACGACGCCGTCCTCCTCCTTGACCTGCTCGATCGTGCCCCAGGCGCGCTCGTACTGGGCGCGCTTCTTGGAGAGGATCAGGCGGCCTTCCTTGTCCTCCTTCTGGAGGACGAGCGCCTCGACCTTGTCGCCGACCTCGACGACCTCGTGCGGGTCGACGTCGTGCTTGATCGACAGCTCGCGCGAGGGGATGACGCCCTCGGTCTTGTAGCCGATGTCGAGCAGGACCTCGTCCCGGTCGACCTTGACGATGGTGCCATCCACGATGTCACCGTCGTTGAAGTACTTGATGGTCTCGTCGATCGCGGCGAGGAAGTCCTCTTCCGAACCGATGTCGTTGACCGCCACCTGCGGGGCGTCGGTGTCAGGAAGAGTCGAGATGCTGCTCGTCATAAGGGAAAGAAGTCCTTGGATGGTCAGGTGTCGTACGGGCGCGCCCGAGGTCTTTTCACTACCGGTGACTGCTCCTCGCAAAGGGTCTCGCGAGGGCCCCGACAAGCCGGGGGAACTGATAGCGAGCGAGAGTCCACTCCGTCCGGGACGCAGGCAGACTGCAGGCGCAATGCCACAGGCTACGCCGCCGCGCCTCACCCAGTCCAACCGGCGTGCACGTCCCGATCGTCCGCGATCCCGCGCAGCAGCGCCAGTGCCCGGTCGGCGACCGGGTTCTCCCCCGCCCGCGCGGCCAGGTCGATGAGCGCCCAGAGGTCCGCAGCCCGGGCGAGGTCGAGGGCCTCCCGGGCAGAGCCGCCGTGGCGGTCGGTCCAGGCGGAGAGCACGGCGCGCTCCCACGTGGGCTCCCGCTCGAAGCGGAGCAAGTTCCCCAGATCGGTGTACGGGTGGCCCGCGTGGCTGTACTCCCAGTCGAGCAGCGCACGCACGTCCAGCGACTCCGGGTCCACCACCACGTTCTTCGGGTTGAGGTCGCTGTGGACCAGGCTGGTCCGCCCGACCGTGTCCAGCAGTGCCTGGGCGTCGACCACGACCTCCTCCAGGGCAGCGGTCCGGTCCGCGTCGAGCCCCGGAGGGGCGACCTGCTCCAGGAACGCAGGCAGGCCGTCGACGTCGCCGAAGCTGCCGATCCGCAGCTCCCCGTCGACGAACGGGCCCGGACGCAGCATCGGCATGCCGGCGAGGTCCGCGGCCAGCTCGCCCAGGTTCCGGCCGAGCACAGCCAGCCCCTGGCCGCCCAGGGTCGGCACGACCTCGTCGCCGCGCACCCCCTCGACGTACGACGTCACGAGCAGCGCGGGCATGCCCGCGGCCGGGTCCGCCCGGCGCACCTCCAGCACCTCCGGCACCGGCACCAGCCCCCGCACCAGGCGCAGCAGCGAGGCGTCGATCTCGTGGGCGGCGTCGCCGGGCCGCCCGCCCCGGTCCCCGGGGCGGGCGTAGATCCGCACCACGGTCCGCTCGCCGCCGGCCTCGGCGAGGAAGGTCTCCCCGGACCAGCCCCCGGGGAGCGGTGTCAGTTCCACGCCGGCGTCCACGGCTCCGACCCTCTCACGAGGCCCCCGGTCACCGGCCCCCTGCCACGAGCCGAAGTACGCTCCCCGCGTGAGCACGGAGGAGGTGTCGCCGCACTCGCCCGCCCACCCGCCGTTCCGGGTCGAGCGGCGACCGGTGGACGAGACGGAGTCACGACGCGCCAACGGGCCCGACTGGGACCGCTACGCCGACGAGTACCAGGCCACGCACGGGGAGTTCCTCGGCGACGCCGGGTTCGTGTGGGGACCCGAGGGCGTCACCGAGGAGGAGGTCGGGGTGCTCGGCGACGTCGCCGGGCGCGACGTGCTCGAGGTCGGCTCGGGGGCGGGCCAGTGCTCGCGCTGGGTCCGCAGCCGCGGTGGCCGCTCGTTCGGCCTCGACCTGTCCCACCGGCAGCTCCAGCACTCCCGCCGGATCGACCTGGCCTCCGGCGTCGCGGTGCCCTCGGTCCTCGGCACGGCGACCGACCTGCCGTTCGCCGACGACAGCTTCGACGTCGTCTTCTCGTCCTTCGGCGCGCTGCAGTTCGTCAGCGACCTCGACCGCTGCGTCGCCGAGACCGCCCGCGTGCTGCGCACCGGCGGCCGGTTCGCGTTCTCGATCACCCACCCGACGCGGTGGATGTTCCCCGACGACCCGGGCGAGGAGGGCCTCACGGCCAGCCAGTCCTACTGGGACCGCACGCCGTACGTCGAGGTCGACGACGAGACCGGCCAACCCTCCTACGTCGAGCACCACCGCACCCTGGGCGACTGGGTCGCGGTGCTGGCCGGCCACGGGTTCCGGATCACCGACCTGCTCGAGCCCGAGTGGCCCGAGGACCACGACCGGGTGTGGGGCGGCTGGTCGCGGACCCGGGGGCGCTTCACCCCCGGGACCGCGATCTTCGGCTGCCGGCTCGACCCGACCTGAGCTCAGGCCCGGCGGGAGCGGGCGGCTGCCATGAGCAGCATGCCCGCGCCGACCAGGATGAGCAGCGGTCCCGCGACGTAGCCGACAATCGGCACGGTGCGGGTCAGCAGGTTGAGGCTGTCGAGGCTGTCCTCGGCGTCGGCCACGTCGGCAGCGACCTGCTCGTCGGTGAAGGCGAGGCGCAGGTCGAGCAGCGGCGAGCCGTCCTCGAGGGTGCGCACGTCGTGCTGCTCCTGGTCGACGATCTTGCCGGTGCGGGGCTCGGCCCAGATGGTCTTGTCCATGCTGTAGAGGCCCTCGATGTCGCCGACCACGGTCGCCGGCTCCTCCTCCACGACGTAGTTGAACTCGTAGACGTCGAGCCCGTCGATGGTGGTCTCGCCGACGTACTGCGCCGTGACGGCCCGGTCGAGCACGCCGTCCCAGAAGGGGTAGTCCTTCTTCTCGGTGTCGAACGGGAACTTGTTGACCAGGCCCTCG
Source organism: Nocardioides sp. GCM10027114 (assembly GCF_042659625.1). Taxonomy (NCBI): domain Bacteria; kingdom Bacillati; phylum Actinomycetota; class Actinomycetes; order Propionibacteriales; family Nocardioidaceae; genus Nocardioides; species Nocardioides sp. GCM10027114. The sequence continues at coordinate 114,472 of NZ_JBHSSS010000006.1, read as the reverse complement.
TGCGGCTCCGCGTCGGCGGGCAGGTACTCCGGGTCGTTCACGGCCAGGCCGGTCTCCCGGTCGGTGGCGAAGACGTCGGTCGCGATGTTGATGACGTTGGGGTCGGCGTCCTCACCGGTGCCCGGCTCGCCACAGTCGGGCGTGTCCGGCACGTCCACGACGAGGCACACGGTGTTGACGTAGACGACGATCTCGTCGTCGGAGGCGTTGGAGTCCGCCTCGGTGATGCTGACGGCACGGACGTCGAGGTCGACGACCTCACCGGCGGAGGCGTCCAGCCTCTCCGCGGTGCCCGCCAGGCGCGTGGTGCTGTCGGTATCGATCGGGGCCCGCTTCACCTGGCCGGGCGCCCAGACGGACGCGACGACGGCGGTGACCAGCAGGAAGGCGCCGACTCCCAGCAGCACCCAGCTGACGATCTTGCGCACAGTGGTTTCCCTCCCACAGGAACGACAAAGTCGCGCAAGGCTACCAGCAGGTAGCCGTAGTGGCGTCCTCGCCGACATGTGACCTCGACCGCGGGGGCCCGCCGGCCACCGTGAGATAGTCCCGCAGTGACCACCCCCGTCCGGCCACGACCGCGCGACGCCGCGGCCGGACCCCTGCCGGAGCGCCTCGCCGGGCTGCTCGCCCGGCTGCGCGCCGGACTCGGACGGCCGGTCGTGGTGGCCGGCCTGGTCATGGTCGCGCTGCAGCTGGGGCACCGGGCCTGGGCAGTGCTGTCGGGGTTCTTCTACTTCGACGACTACGTGCTGCTCCTGGAGGCTCGCGAGCGGGGGCTCACCCTCGACTACCTCGCCGAGCCGTTCAACAGCCACCTCATGCCCGGCACCCGCGCGCTGCTCTGGCTCGTCGACGCCTCCGGGCCGCTGAACTGGGGCCTCGCCGCGACGCTCACACTGGCGCTGCAGGCGGCCGCGAGCCTGGCCGCACTGTGGATGCTGGTGGTGCTGTTCGGTCCGCGCTGGCAGGTGCTGGTGCCGCTGGCGGTCTACCTGACCACCGCCAGCACGGCCCAGGCCACGCTGTGGTGGATCTCCAGCCTCAACCAGATCTCCATCCAGGCCACCTTCTTCGTCGCGGTCGGCGCCTGGGTCCGCTACCTGCGCAGCCGCCGGCTCGCCTGGCTGCTCGGGGCTGCAGGGGCCGTCGCGACGGGCCTGCTGTTCTTCCAGAAGGCGCTGCTCGTGCTGCCGGTTCTGGTGCTGCTCGCGCTCGCCTTCTTCGCCACCGGAGGGCTCGCGGGCCGCATCACCCGGCTCGCCCGCTGCTACTGGCCCGCCCTCGTGGTCATGGGCGGCGTGGCCGGCCTGTACGCCGTCTACGCGCTCGCCGAGGTGCCGCAGCCCTTCACCGAGCCGGACCTCGACGCCGCGGCGCTGGCCTGGAACATGGCCTCCAGCACCGCCCTTGCGGCCTGGGGCGGCCCGTGGCTGTGGGAGTGGCAGCCCGGGGGTGCGTGGGCGGCGCCGCCGACCTGGCTGCAGGCGGCCGCCCTCCTGGCGACAGCGGCCGTGGTCGTGCTGTCGGTGGCGCGTCGGCGAAGCGCCGCCGTGGCGTGGCTCCTGCTGGCCGGCTACGTCACGCTCGACATCGTCCTGGTCGCGACCAGCCGCGCCCCGGTCTTCGGCGCCGAGATCGGTCTGGCCTACCGGCTGCAGACCGACGTGGTGTGCGCGCTGGTGCTCACCCTCGGGCTGCTGCTGCTGCCGGTGCGCGGTGCCGCCGACCCGGGCGGCTCCCGGGGGGCCCGGCGATCGGCACGGACGGGAGGTCCTGGACCCCGGCTGCTGGTCGGGGTCACCGCGGTGGTGGCGCTGTCCGGCCTCTTCAGCTGGACGACGTACGCGAACCTGTGGCATGACCGCAACGCCAGCGAGGCCTACGTGCGCACCCTCGACGCCGAGCTCGACCGCACCGGACGGGTCTTCCTGGCCGACCAGGAAGTACCCGACGACGTCATGCCCGCCGAGCTCTTCGCCCCTGACGACAACCGCCTCAGCGTCTTCACCCGTCTGCTCCGGCAGCCTGCGGAGTACCCCACCACGTCGTCGAGGCTGGCGATCGCCGACGAGGCCGGCACGCTCCACCAGGCACTGCTCGAGCCGGTGCTGGAGTCTCCACCGGGGCCCTCGCCCGGCTGCGGCTGGCTCGGCCGCAGCCCCGCGGTGCGGATTCCCCTCTCGTCGCGGACGATTGCCGTGCCGTGGTGGGTGAGGATCGGCTACCTCTCGAGCGGCGCCGACCGGGTCACCATCACGCTCGGTGACCAGCAGCGGGAGGAGGTGGAGCTCGCCGGCGGTCTCGGCTCGCTGTTCGTCAGGACCGAGGCAGCCTTCGACGAGGTGGCCCTGCTCGACCTCGACCCGGGCACGTCGGTGTGCGTCGACGTGGTGGAGGTCGGTGACCTGGTGGTAGGACCGAGACTGTGAGGTGGCAGTGACCCGGACGATCAGCGCCGAGAATGTCGCGCACACCCAGCTGGCCGAGAACTTCCCGGTCCTCGACACGATGCGCGCGGTCGGGGCGCTGGCAGTGCTCACCACTCACGCCGCCTTCTGGGCCGGCGCCTACGAGAGGAACGGAGCCTGGGGCTCCTTCCTGGCGCGGCTCGACGTCGGGGTCGCGGTGTTCTTCGTACTGTCCGGCTTCCTCCTCTCGCGGCCATGGCTCGCACGCTCGCGTGCGGGACTGCCCGGCCCGGCTGTCGGCCGGTACTTCTGGAAGCGGTTCCTGCGCATCGTCCCGGCGTACGTCGTGGTCGCCGTGCTCTGCCTGGCCCTCATCACCAGCAACGAGGACCTGGGGCCCGCCGACTGGGCGATCGCGCTCACCATGACCGACATCTACGTGTCGGGTCCCCTGCCGTACGGCCTGACGCAGATCTGGAGCCTCGCCACCGAGGTGGCGTTCTACGTGGTGCTCCCGCTGCTCATGCTGGCGGTGGTCGCCGGCCGTCGGCTGCCCGCATGGAGAATCCTCACGCTTCTCGTCGCGATGGTGGTGCTCAACGTGGCGTGGCTGCTGTGGCTGTCCGCCGAGGTACCCGTGGGAGGGGGGCACGTCAACGAGTGGCTCCCCGCCTTCCTCACCTGGTTCGGCGCCGGCATCGGCCTCGCCACGCTGCAGGTCGCGCCCGAGCGCGGCGGTCGCGTCCCCAGGCTGGTGCGGGAGCTCGCCGTCAGTCCCGGTGTGTGCTGGACGATCGCGCTCGGCCTGCTGCTCGTCGCCGGCACCTCGGTCGCCGGTCCCAAGCTGCTGCTGCCGGCCACCGAGTTCGAGGCACTCACCAAGAACCTGCTGTACGCGGCCGTCGGCACGCTCGTGGTGCTGCCCGGCATCTTCGCCGCCCCGGGCGGCCGCTACAGCAGGGTCATGGGGCACCCTGCCCTGCGTCACCTCGGCCACGTCTCCTACGGCGTCTTCCTGGTGCACATGGGCGTGCTGCACTTCGTCATGTGGGTCACCGACTACCCGCTCTTCGGCGGCAACATGCTGCAGATCTGGCTGCTGACGCTCGCGCTGTCGGTCATCGCCGCCGAGGCGCTCTACCGCGTGGTGGAGCTGCCGGCGATGCGGCTGCGCGGCCTGCGGCTCCCGGCGCGGAGCACGACGAAGGACACGGCCAACGCGACCAGGTAGTGCGGCCAGGCCAGCTCGCCCGCCCAGCCGTCGACCGAACCCCACGGGCGGAGGAAGTACGCCGACGCCGCCACCACGACCAGCCCGCCGGTCAGCCAGGTGACCAGCTCGTCGAGCACTGTGCTGCGAGCCGCCCGGGCCAGGCCGGCGGCCAGCAGGGCGCAGGCGACGCCGGGCCAGCCCACGAGCAGGCCGGAGACCAGGACGGCCGCTACCCCCAGGGCGACGCTCGGCACCCGGCGGGGCTGCGTGGCCGGACGGTCGGCACCGGGCCACCGCCGGGCCGGGACCAGGGCGAGGCCCAGGAGAAGCACCAGCAGCACGGCACCGGAGGCCAGTCCGAGGCGGTAGCCGTCGTCGGGGGCGAAGCGGGTCACCAGGGGCTCCCCGCTGCCGTCGACCCGCCAGCCCTGCTGCCACCCGTCGAGGACGACCGGCGTGGCCGCGTCCACGTCGTCGACCTGCCAGCCCGGGTTGGCGTTCTCGCGCGTCGCCACGACCGTGGCCCCGGGAATCGGGTCGAAGCGCCGCGTGACGGGGTCCGGGCGCTCGGTGTCGACGGGCACGACCCGTGCCGCGGGCTGCACCGGTCCCAGCTCGCCGAGCCGGATCGTGTCCGGCGCCGCCACCTCGCTGGCCTCGGCGACGACCACGTTCTCGCCGGGCTCCAGACGGACCGTGTCGCGTCGGCACGGTACGGCGGGCACCGCGGTCATGCCGAACAGCTCGGCGGGGCTCGCCTGGAGGGCAGTCCGCAACCGGCGGCCGTTGACGGTCAGCGTGGGGCCGGTGCCGCAGTCCCAGAGACGGACGTCGGGTGACGGGGGGACGGGGAGGATGTCGGCCCCGCGCAGCCGGATCTCCCCCACGCCGACCGGAAGTGGGGTGCTCGATCCGTCGGGCTCGACGGAGACGGCATCCTCGGCCTCCAGCACCCGCACCCTGAGCCCGTCGGCGCGCGTCGGCGGGAAGGTTGCCCGCCCGTCCGGGCCGAGGTCGACTGTCCGCGAGCCGCCGTCCCAGCTCAGCCGGACGACGGTGGGGAGGCGGACCGGCATGCCGGGGTCACGGCGGACCCTGAGGCCGGTGATCCGGCGCTCGCCGAGCCACACGAGGGCCAGCTGGGGGGTGGCATCGTCGAGCGCGGCCGACCACGCCGTACCCGGGTCGCCGTCGACGGCGGCCGCCGCAGATGCCCGCGCGTCGGGCGGGCCCTCCGAAGACGTGGCAGCAGTGACCAACCGGTCACGCTGGACCAGGGCCGACAGGGAAGCACCCGGGCGGGGCACCGCCGTCACCGAGAGTGGGTACGACATGTCCCGTGCCTGCAGCGGGACGACGCGGGTCATGCGCAGCGGCTCCTCCGAGGGTCTGGCGCGACTCTCGAGGCATCGGGCCGCGCCCGCGACGGTCGCGCACCCGGTCCGGTGGTCGCGCAGCGCCCGGAGCAGCACGGCGTCCGGCGCCCCCCACTCCTGGGGCAGCGCCGGCAGCACCAGCTGCCGGTCCACGTCCCGGCCGTCCCACACCACCTCGGCCAGCGAGAAGGCGGCCGCACCGCCCGCGTCCTCCACCCGGATCCACCCGGTCTCGCCCGGAGGCACCGGGATCCGGGTCGTCGTCCCGGAGTTGACGGCCACGGGCTCCCCCGCACCGGCGGCCGTCCGGACCCGAACCACCTGACCTGGGCGGCCACGCCGCACCGTGACCTCGACCATGTCGACGTACGTCGACTCGTCGAGGCGCACCTCCCACCAGGCCGGGCCGTCCGCCCCCGCCACCCACGACGTGGAGGGGGAACCGTCGACCGCGGCGTACGGCAGCTCGCCGGGGCGGCTCCCTCCGAGCCGGTCGGAGTCCGCCGTGGAGGACGACGCCGCCAGGGACCGGGCCCCGACCAGCCGCGCCGTGGTGCGCCACCGGGTGCCGGGGTCGAGCCCGTAGTCCGCCGTGGGATTGCCCGAGCGCGGCACGTCGCCCGGGGTGCGCACGGACGAGTAGGCGTCGTGGACGCGACCGAACGAACGCTCGCGGTCGAGCAGGCCGTCGGTCAGCACGACTGCCCCCGACGGTTGCTCGTCGGGGGCCAGGTCGACCGCGAGCCGGGTCGGCTCGGCGCGGAGGATCCCGGCGTCGGACAGGTCCAGCAGGTCCTCCGGTCCGCCGACCACGACGGGGAGCCGGTCCGCGGCCACGACCCGCGACGCCCCGGCCACCTCGTAGACCTCGATCGCCCGGCGCGTGGTCTGCCAACCCCCGTCGACGACGACCCGGCCCTGCGCGCCGCGCAGCGAGGGCTCGCCGCCCACGACCGGACCGAACGCCGTCACGAGGCGCACGTCGGGGGAACCGGACAGCGCCTGCCGCACCAGCGCCGGGTCGGGGGCTCCCGAGACGGGGCTCAGGTCGTTGCGGACGACGACGTAGCGCACCCCCATCCGGCGCAGGTAGTCCGCCAGCCCGGTGGAGGGCTCGCCCTGGGCGAGCCGACGCTCGAACGCGTCGAGCATCCGGATGTTGCCGGGCGGCGTGAGCGGGATGGCGTTGCGCACCGCCCACGGCGACCGGGCGAGGTACTGCATCGGCTCGTCGCGCGGCTCCCCCCACAGGTAGGACCCGAAGCTGGACCCCGGCGCCAGCAGCGCCACCTCGTCCCCCGGCCGGTCGGCGAGCCAGGCTGCGGTCTCCTGCCAGTAGCCGGGCGTCTCGACGACCGGGCGGGTCGTCGTCAGGCTGCCCGTGACCGCGGGCAGAGTGGTGCCGGCCAGGGCGACGACCGTCAGTCCCACGACCGGCAGGGGGGAGCCGGTGAGCCGGCGACGCGGCTCCCGCGCCGACCATGCTGCGACTGCCCGGTCGACGGCCCAGGCGAGCCCCACCACCAGGGGCAGGCGCACGACCGGGTCGAACTTGTGCACGTTGCGCAGGGGCGCGAGAACCTGGTCGAGCTGCGCGTTCAGCACGCCGGCGAACCAGCCCTCGGTGGAGCCCTGGTGGCCCATCGTCACCAGCAGCAGCCCCAGGCAGAGCGAGGCGGCGAGGAAGAGCCGGTGCGGGTTGTCGCGGGCAGCCAGGCCGACCAGCCCGAGCATCAGCAGCACGCCACTGTTGAGGGCGAGGTACCCGGTGCGCACCGTCTCGACGCCCCCCTGCCAGGTGGGGTCGAGGTAGGGCACCCAGGCCGAGGTGCCGCGCAGCGCGTCGAACGGCGTGGTCGGGAACGTCGTCACCGACGCGGTCTCGATGAAGTCGAGGAACGGCGGGCTGTAGGCGCCCATGACGAACAGCGGGACGAGCCACCACAGCGTGCCGAGCAGCGTGAAGACGGGCCACCACAGCATCAGCGCACGCCGACGCGGCCCGGGCGAGCGGGTCAGCAGCCACACGGCGCCGACCGGGATCACCGCGAACGTGGCCACGGCATTGACGCCGCCGACGGCCGCGACGCCGAGACCCGCCAGCAGCGCCATCCTCCTGGCCGAGCCGCGGGAGGCGCCGATCACGAGCGGCAGCAGCACCCACGGCGCCACGGCGCTCGGCCAGGCCTCGATGGAGATCGGACCCAGCGTGCTGAGCAGCCGGGGCGAGAGCGCGTAGGCCAGTCCCGCGACGAGGCAGGCCAGGTCGGACCGGACCCCCAGCTCCCGTACGACGCGGGTCGCGCCGAGAAACGCCGTGACCATCACCAGCGCCAGCCACAGCCGCTGCACGACCCACCCGTCGAGCGAGAGCAGGTCACCGAGGGCGAAGAACGGTCCCATCGGCCACAGGTAGCCGTAGGCCTGGTTCTGGAGCTGGCCGAAGGCCCCGACCGGGTCCCACAGGTGCAGCGCGCGTTCGAGGAAGCGGACCGGCTCCTCGGCGAGGTCGAACTTGGTGTCGGCGACCAGGAACCCGGGGTTCTGCACGAAGGCGAGGCCGACCAGCAGGACAACCACCGCGGCCGAGCGAAGTCCCAGGCGTGAGGCCTCCGGGCGCGGGCGCGTCAGCGCTTCCGCAGCACGAGGGCCAGGTTCCACGTCGCCACCTCCCGGACCCCGGGCACCCGCAGCAGCCACCAGGTGCCGCGAGGGTTGTAGCGAGGCATCGCCGCGACCACGTCGGCCACCCCGGCGGCCTGCTGGTGGCGAGCCCAGCGCAGGCCGTCGCGGACGGTCACCTTGTAGAGCGACTCGCCGTACTTGTTCTTGGGCTCGTGGCCGTGGCGGCGGGCGTAGCGCCGGCGCGCGTAGCCACCCGACAGGTAGTGCCACGGCGCCGTCTCGTGGCCGCCCCACGGTCCGTACCACACGGTGTAGCTGATGAAGGCCACGCCGCCGGGCCGGGTGACGCGCAGCATCTCCTGGGCCATCAGCCACGGGTCGACGACGTGCTCGAGCACGTTGGACGAGTAGGCGACGTCGACGGAGTCGTCCGCGAACGGCAGCTGCATGCCGCTGCCGACGACAGTGTTCTCCGCGATCCGCCCCGTCCCCGCCAGCTCGCCCACGTCCGCGTCGAGGGCGAAGTAGGTCGCCCCCACCCGGGCGAAGGCATCGCGGAAGTAGCCGGGGCCACCGCCGACGTCGAGCATCACCGAGCCGTCGAGGTCGACGTACTGAGAGAGCTGGCCGACCGAGTCCTCGGCGATCGCCGTGTAGAAGCGGGCGGGGTCGGGCTGCTCGTAGCGGAACTCGCGCAGCAGCCGGACCGATCGCCCCCACGAGGCCCGCCACGCCGCGACAGGGGTCGAGGGGCGCAGCACGCCGCGACCCTACCTGACGCACCGGTAACGTTGGGCCGATGCACTACCTGGGCTCCTTCGAAGGCCGCCACGTCGTCTTCTTCAGCTGGCGGGACACCCGCAACCCCGAGGGCGGGGGCGCGGAGGTCTACCTCGAGCAGGTCGCCCGCGGGCTCCTCGAGCGCGGCGCCCGCGTCACGATCTTCTGTGCCGCGCACGACGAGGCACCCGCGAACGAGGTGGTCGACGGGCTGCGGTTCGTCCGTCGCGGCTCGAAGACGAGCGTCTACCTCAAGGGCATGCTGTGCCTGCTGATGCGCCGGTTCGGCAGGATCGACGGTGTCGTCGACGTCCAGAACGGCCTGCCGTTCTTCACGCGGCTGCTCACCCGCAAGCCGGTCGTGGTGCTGGTCCACCACGTCCACCGCGAGCAGTGGCCGGTCGTCTACCCGGGGCTGACCGGCAAGATCGGCTGGTGGATCGAGAGCCGGCTCTCGCCGCGGCTCTACCGGCGCTGCCAGTACGTCGCGGTGTCGCAGGCGACACGGGACGAGCTGGTGGAGCTCGGCGTCGACCGGGCCCGGATCGCGGTGGTGCACAACGGCACGGAGCCCGCGCTGCCCGTGGCCACCCAGCGCAGCGCCGAGCCCTCCATGTGCACCGTCGGCCGGCTCGTGCCGCACAAGCAGGTCGAGCACGCCATCGACGCCTGCGTGGCCCTGCGCGAGGAGGTGCCGGGGCTGCGGCTCACGGTGGTCGGCTCGGGCTGGTGGGAGGACGAGCTGCGCAACCACGTGCAGCGGCTGGGGGCATCGGACGTCGTCGAGTTCGCCGGGCACGTCAGCGAGCGGCGCAAGCAGGAGGTCTACGCCGCGTCGTGGCTGATGGCGCTGCCGTCCCTGAAGGAGGGCTGGGGACTCGTCGTCGGGGAGGCGGGGATGCACGGCACCCCGACCGTGGCCTACTCGTCGGCCGGCGGCACCCGCGAGTCCATCGAGGACGGCCGCTCAGGTCTGCTGGCGCACGACGAGGAGCAGTTCGTCGACCACCTGCGCGCGGTGCTCACCGACGGCGACCTGCGGGCGCAACTGGCCGCCGGCGCGCGCGACATGAGCGACCGGTTCACCTGGGGGCACGCCCGAGGGTCCTTCGCCCAGGTGCTGGCGTCAGCGATGACCGGGCACACCGAGAGCGGCCAGGACCCGGACGAGTAGGAACGGGCAGCGGGCCGGCCGGTGTGACCGGTGAGGTCAGTTCTGGCCGTACTCGATGACCGGCTGGTTGACGTTGGCCGGCGACTGCGACGGCGCGCTGTTCTGCGCCGAGACGAGTCCGAAGACGGTGGCGCCCGCAACGGCAGAGCCGAGCATGAGCGCGGCGATCCCGCCGATGATGCTGGTTCCCACTGGTTGACCCTCCCTTGATCGACGCCGACTGTAGCAGCGGACTGCAGGTCTTCCCGTCATCGGCGAACGTCAACGAGACACGTGAGCGCCCCTCGCAGGCGGGCGACGCCGCCGGAGTGCGAGCAACATCACACCGGCGAGCAGCGACCCGAGCCAGCCCAGCCACGCTGCGGCCATGGCCGCCACCCAGGTCGGCGGGGCTTCCGCCGGCGCCGGATCGGCCAGCCGGGTGACGACGAGGTCGCCCGTCCGGACGACCTCGGTCCCGGCCACGTCCGGCGCCGGGCCGGGCGCCGAGTCGTCGCGGACCACCACCCCGACGCCGAGGTCCGCCAGTGCCTCGGCGCGCTGCTGCGGTGTGGGCGCGCCCAGCGCCTCCCGGACCTGAGCACCCCGTGGGTCCTCCCCCGCGATCGTCACGCCCGACACCACCAGCTCGTCGCTGGCGACGAAGTCGGGCCGCAGGTAGCGCCCCAGCGGGTCGAGCACCTTGCGGCCCTCGTTCCACGCCGGCGCGCGGTAGCTGCTGAACGGCAGGACCAGGACGTCGGCGCCCTCCGCATCGCCGACGGCCTCGCGCGCCGCGGCGTACGACGGGGGGTAGTCGGTGGCCGCGAGCCGCCCGGAGACACCCCAGGCCGCGTCGGGCATGAGGGCCACCGGCAGCAGCGCCAGCACGCTGCCGACGAGCACGCGCTGCCAGGCGACGTCGAACCAGCCGGAGAGCCGGTCTCCCCCGGCCGCCACGAGCGGCACGAGCGCGAGGGCCGACAGTCCCAGCAGCCGGCTCCCGTCACGGAGCAGCCCCCCGCCCGGGACCTCGGCCCCCAGCCAGGCGACGGCGTCCGGCGCCAGCCAGGTCAGCACCGCCAGGCCCCAGCCGACGACCCAGCAGGCCGCGAAGGCCGCGACGTCCCGGCGACCCCAGCGGTTTGCCCAGCCGCGGGCGCCGAGCGCCGCGAGGGCTACCAGCACCAGCAGGGCCAGCAGCCCGAGCGGGCCCTCCCTGGTCGCGGGCACGGTCTCGGCGTTCCAGACCCCGCCGAGACCCAGCGCGGTCAGCGGGGCGGGCAGCGGCCCCTCGGCCCGGAGGGCGAAGGCGGTGGCGCCGGCGGGGTCGGTGGTGGCGGCGCCTGCGTGGAGCAGCCCCGACACGGCCCAGGGCAGGTTGGCCGCCACCGCCAGCCCCACGAGCAGCCCCCACGTGCGGGAGCGCCCGAGGCCGAAGGTCAGCAGGACCACCGCGGTGGCGAGTCCGGCGCTCGCGCTGAGCGAGCCGAGCGGGAGCAGCACGAGGAGCCCGGCCGGCACCCGTCCGGTGCGCCGGGCCTGCCGGGCGGCCAGCGCCAGCCAGGGCAGCACGGCGTACCCCACGAGGGTGGGCCAGTGGCCCAGCAGCAGCCTCTCGACGGTGAAGGGGTTCCAGACGAACAGCGCCGCGGCGAGGCAGCGCCCCACGAGGCCGGCGTCGCCGGCGAGCCGCACCGCGCCGAGCCCGCCGGCCACCAGGGCGCCGAGCAGCACCAGGTCCTGGAGCACCGCGCCCGGCACGACCTCGTCGAGCACGGCGACGACGGCGTCGGAGGGCACCGCCCGCGGCAGCGCGCTGCCGACACCGAGGAAGTCCGGCCGCAGCGCCAGGTCGGGGACCCACACCATGTCGTAGGCGAGGACGTGGCCCGGACCCAGCGCGGGACCGAGCAGCAGCAGCGACAGGGCGACGGTCCACACGGCCGGGACCGCACCGGCGACGGACGCGGCAGGCGGGACGCGCAGCCGTCGACCCGCCCTCCCTCCCGTCACGTGCGCAGAGTCTAGGCTCGCCGCGTGAGCAAGACGAGGAGGTCGCTGCCGCCCTGGCTGGTCGGCGCCGGCTCGATCGCCGTGGCCATCGGCCTGATGAACCTCGGCACGTACGGGTACACGATCATCGCGGCCCGCCTCCTCGGCCCGGGGTCCTACGGCGCGTTCGCCAGCCTGATGGCCGCACTGCTGGTCGTCAGCGTGCTGCCCCTGGGACTGCAGGCGACCGCCGCGCGCCGTATCTCGGCCGAACCGGAGCGGGTCGGAGAGATCGAGTACTCGATCCTGCGGGTGACCTACCGCGCCGCCATCGGCGTCGGCGCCGTGTGCCTGCTGCTGACCCCGGTCATCAACCTGGTGCTCCGGCTGGACAACCTCACGATCGCCGCCCTCGTGGCAGTCACTGCTGCGCCCATGACCGTCATGGGCGGCCAGGCCGGGATCCTGCAGGGCGAACGGCGCTGGGTGCCGCTGGCTCTGCTGTACGTCGCCAACGGGGTGCCCCGACTGCTGATCGGCACCTCGCTGCTGCTGTGGCAGCCGTCAGAGCTGAACGCCGTACTGGGCGTGGTTCTCGGCCAGTTCGTTCCGTGCCTCGTCGGCTGGCACGCTCTCCGCCACCGCCGCCAGGCGGGCAAGACGGCGGGCGACCACGCCACCCGCCCAGTGCTCCGGGAGGCCGTCCACAACTCACAGGCCCTGTTCGCGTACTTCGCCCTCAGCAACGTCGACGTGGTCGTCGCGCGCAACGTGCTCGACGACCGTGCCGCCGGCCTCTACGCGGGCGGACTCATCCTCACCAAGGCCGTGCTCTTCCTGCCGCAGTTCGTCGTCGTGCTCGCGTTCCCCGCCATGTCCTCGACCGGCGCGCGACGACGCGCCCTCGGCCGGGCCCTCGGCCTCGTCGCAGTTCTGGGCGCCGCGGCGGTCGGGGGCGCCTGGCTGCTGCCCGAGCTCGCGCTGGTGTTCGTGGGCGGGGACGACTACTCCGACATCCAGTCGCGGCTGTGGCTCTTCGCGGTGCTCGGCACGGCGCTCGCCATGCTGCAGCTGCTCGTCTACAGCGTGGTCGCGCGGCAGGGGCGTCGATCGGTCTACGTCATCTGGCTGGCGCTGGCGACGCTCATCGCCATCGGGTCGACCGCGACGTCGCTCGGCGGGCTGCTGGCCCGGGTGCTCACCGTGGACCTCACCCTGCTGGTGCTGCTCGCCGGCACCAGCCTGGTCCTGCTCCGGAGCCCCGCCCCGACGGACGACTCCGAGCCGGCGGACGCACCGCGCTGACGGGCCCGCCTCAGTGGGCGGCGTCGTGCCAGCTGCGGCCGGTGCCGACCGAGACGTCGAGCGGCACCGCGAGGTCGGCGGCGCCCGCCATCTGCTCGCGTACCAGCGCCTCGAGCGCGTCACGCTCGCCCTCGGCCACCTCGAGCACGAGCTCGTCGTGGACCTGCAGCAGCATCCGTGAGGCGAGGCCGGACTCCGACAGGGCCCGGTCGACGTTGAGCATGGCCACCTTGATGAGGTCGGCGGCCGAGCCCTGGATCGGCGCGTTGAGCGCCATCCGCTCCGCCATCTCGCGGCGCTGCCGGTTGTCGCTGGTGAGGTCGGGCAGGTAGCGGCGACGGCCCCGGATCGTCTCGGTGAAGCCCGAGCGCCGGGCCTCGTCGACGACGCCGGCGAGGTAGTCGCGCACGCCGCCGAAGGTCTCGAAGTACTCGTCCATGAGGCCGCGCGCCTCGCCCGGCTCGATGCGCAGCTGCTGGCCGAGCCCGAAGGCCGACAATCCGTAGGCGAGGCCGTAGTTCATCGCCTTGATCTTGGCGCGCATCTCGACGGTGACGTCCTCGGCGTCGACGCCGAAGACCCGGGCGGCGGTGATCGAGTGGAAGTCCTGGCCCGAGCGGAACGCCTCGATCAGCAGCTCGTCCTCGGAGAGGTGGGCCATGATGCGCATCTCGATCTGGCTGTAGTCGGCCGTCATCAGGCAGTCGAAGCCAGGGCCGACCACGAAGCCCTCCCGGATCCGGCGACCCTCCTCGGTGCGGATCGGGATGTTCTGCAGGTTGGGGTCGGTGCTCGAGAGCCGGCCGGTGGCGGCGATCGTCTGGTTGAACGTGGTGTGGATCCGCCCGTCCGCGGCCACCGTCTTGAGCAGCCCCTCGATGGTCTGCCGGAGCCGGGACACGTCGCGGTGGCGCAGCAGCGCCACGAGGAAGGGGTGCTCGGTCTTCTCGTAGAGCTGCTGCAGCGCGTCGGCGTCCGTGGTGTACCCGGTCTTGGTGCGCTTGGTCTTGGGCATGTCGAGCTCGTCGAAGAGCACCACCTGCAGCTGCTTGGGCGAGCCGAGGTTGATCTCCTTGCCGATGACGCCGTACGCCTCCTGGGCGGCCGCCCGCACCTCGTCGGCGAAGTGGGACTCGAGCGCCTCGAGGTGGTCGACGTCGACGGCGATGCCGGTCTGCTCCATGGTGGCCAGCAGGTCGACGAGCGGCAGCTCGACTTCGGCGAGGAGTCGGGTGCCACCGTGCTCCTCGACCGCCTCGTCGAGCGCCTCCGCGAGGTCGAGGACCGCCCGGGCGCGCAGCATCTCGGTCTCCGCGGCGTCGTTGTCGTCGAGGCCGTCGAGGCTGAGCTGGTCGCCGTCGCCGGACTCCTGCCGCAGCTCGCGCTTGAGGTAGCGCAGCGTGAGGTCGGCCAGGTCGTAGGAGCGCTGGTCCGGCCGCACGAGGTACGCCGCGAGCGCGGTGTCGCTGACGAGGCCGTGGAGCGGCCAGCCGCGGGCGGCGAGCGCCAGCATCGGGCCCTTGGCGTCGTGGAGCACCTTGGCGGCCTCTGGGTCGCCGAACCAGGTGACCAGCGCCGCGTCGTCGTCGGGAGTCACCTCGGCGGCGTCGATCCACGCGGCGGTGCCGTCCTGCGCGGCGAGCGCGACGGCGCGCACCTCGCCGCTGCCGGCCCGCCACGAGCCCTGGACGGAGACGCCCGTCCGCGGACCGTCGGGGCCCGCCGGGGCGGCGTGCGCGGCCAGCCAGTCGGCGACCTCGCCGGCGCCGAGCCGGGCGCCGGCCAGCGCGAAGCCGGAGTCGACCGTCTCCTCCTCGGACTCGAGGGTCTCGAAGAGGCGGTCGCGCAGCACCCGGAACTCCAGGCCGTCGAAGAGCGTGTGGACCTCGTGGCGGTCCCACGGCCGCACGACGAGGTCCTCGGGCCCGACCTCGAGGTCGAGGTCGCGGACGAGGGCGTTGAGCCGGCGGTTGCGGATGACGTCGCCGAGGTGGGCGCGGAGGTTCTCGCCGGCCTTGCCCTTGACCTGGTCGGCGTGGGCCACCACGTTGTCGAGCCCGTCGAACTGGGCGATCCACTTGGCGGCGGTCTTGGGGCCGACCCCGGGGACGCCGGGGAGGTTGTCGGACGTCTCGCCCACGAGCGCCGCCAGCTCGGGGTAGCGCGCCGGCGGGACGCCGTACTTCGTCTCGACCGCCTCGGGGGTCATCCGCGCGAGGTCGGAGACGCCCTTCATGGGGTAGAGCACCGTGGAGTGCTCACCGACGAGCTGGAGCGAGTCGCGGTCGCCGGTGAGGATCAGCACGTCGAGGCCGCGCTCGACCGCCTGCGTCGTGAGGGTGGCGATGATGTCGTCCGCCTCGAAGCCCTCCTTGACGAGGTGGGGGATCCGCAGCGCGTCGAGGACCTCCTGGATCAGCGGCAGCTGGCTGCTGAACTCGTCGGGCGTCTTGTTGCGCTTGGCCTTGTAGTCGGAGTACTCGGCGGCGCGGAACGTCTGGCGGGACAGGTCGAACGCGACGCCGACGTGCGTGGGCTGCTCGTCGCGCAGCACGTTGATGAGCATCGAGGTGAAGCCGTAGACCGCGTTGGTGTGCTGGCCCGTCGTGGTCGAGAAGTTCTCGACCGGGAGCGCGAAGAAGGCACGGTAGGCCAGCGAGTGGCCGTCGAGGAGGAGCAGGCGGGGGCGGCTGTCGGTCGCGGGCACCCGCCGACTCTAGCCGCCGTCCCCGACGCCTTCGCCGTGGGCCAGAATGGCCGCCATGACCCCCAGCGAGCGCCCCGCGCCGACCGTCGAGGAGTTCCTGTCGTACCTGCCGCAGGGCATGGGCGGCCTCAACGAGAAGATGGGGATCGAGCTGGTCGAGATCTCCGCCGAGCGGGTCGTGGCGACCATGCCGGTGGCCGGCAACACCCAGCCCTTCGGCCTGCTGCACGGCGGCGCGTCGGTCGTGCTCGCCGAGACGCTCGGGTCCGTCGGGTCCGCGCTGCACGCCGCCCCCGACCGCATCTCCGTGGGAGTGGACATCAACGCCACCCACCACCGCTCGGCCACCTCCGGCACCGTGACCGGCGTGGCCACGGCGGTCCACCTCGGCCGCACCTCCGCGTGCTACGAGGTCGTCATCAGCGACGAGCAGGGCCGGCGGCTGTGCACGTCCCGGATCACCTGCGCCCTCGTGCCCGCGGACCGGTCCGCCGCGAACAGCTCCTGACCCGGGCGGGCACCGCTCAGCCCGGGGTGGGCTGCGAGCGACGCAGCGACCGCCGCGCCGCCAGCACCTGCGGGAGCTGGCGGCCGCTGGTGCGCGGGACACCCCCGCGCTGGATGCTCAGCCGTGCCTTGACGGTCGGCACCGGGGCGACCCGGAGCAGGACGTGCGGCCCCAGGGCGAGCCGGGCCATGAAGCGGTTGGCGTCGCGGGCCCCGGCGGTCACGCCGGTGGCCATGTGGGCGATGCCGAGCTCCTCGGCGAAGGCGACCGACGCCTCCATGAGCGCCCGACCCACGCCGTGGCGGCGGAACTCCGGCAGCACGTGCGGCGAGACCGCCTGCAGCACCGGCTCGAGGTTCAGCGGGGTGACGCTCGTGGCGCGCAGGTAGACCGCGCCGGCCGGCCGGCCGTCGTACTCGGCGACCACGATGCGCTCGACGTCGGACGCGGCGACGCGTGCCAGGACCGAACGGACGTCGCTCGCCTGCTCGTCGGGCTCGGCCCGGCGGAGCACGTCGCCCCAGAGGGCGACGAGCAACTCGACGTCCGACGGGACGGCTTCCCGCAGGGACACCAGCGACCGCTTCATCGAGCCTCGTCTCTCTCCCGCCACGCCACCCTCTCCCCGGGCGCGGCACAACGGGCCGAGACTACGCTCACCCCGCTCGCCTGTCAGGAGGGAGCCCCCATGTCCGAAGGAGACCCGTGATCGCCGGAACCGGCACTGCCGTCAATGTCGTGACCGTGCTGCTCGGAGCAGGCCTCGGCGTGCTCCTGGGCCACCGGCTGCCGGTGCGCACGCGCGACGCCGTGACCGACTGCCTGGGGCTCGTCACGCTCCTCATCGCCGCGCTGGCGGCACTCGCGGTCACCGACCCGGCGCTGGCCAGCGAGGTGGGCTCCAGCGCGCCCATGCTCGTCGTCCTCGGCTCGCTGGTGCTGGGCGGGATCGTGGGCTCGCTGCTGCGCCTCGAGGCGCGCGTGGAGGCGCTCGGCGGCTGGCTGCAGCGCCGCCTCTCCGGCGACGTCGGCTCGGTGGAGCGGCACCGGTTCATCGAGGGCTTCGTGGTGTCCTCCCTCGTCTTCTGCACCGGACCGTTGACCATCCTCGGGTCCCTCAGCGACGGGCTCGGGCTCGGCGCCGACCAGCTCTTCCTCAAGGCCACGCTGGACGGCTTCGCCGCCATCGCGTTCGCGGCCTCCTTCGGCTGGGGCGTCGCGGCGAGCGCCCTCACGGTGCTCGCCGTGCAGGGCAGCCTGACGGTCGTCGGCCTGCTGCTGGGCGACGTCCTTCCTGACGCCCACCTCGCCGCGCTCACCGCAACCGGCGGACTGCTTCTCGTCGGCGTCGGGCTGCGGTTGCTGAGGATCCGCGAGATCCCCGTGGCTGACCTGCTTCCGGCCCTGATCGTGGCGCCATTTCTCGTTCAGGCAGCGGCGTGGCTTCATTGACGTAACGGTTCGCTAACGACAGGGTGCGGCGTGACTCCGGACACACCTACCGGTCCTACTGTGTCAGCGCCGCGCCCACCCTCGGGGCTGTGCAGCGGTGAAGCGCACTCCTGACAGAAAGGTTCACCCCGTGAATCGATCCAGAACCGCCACCTGGGTCAAGCTGATGGCCAGCACGGCCGCTCTCAGCCTGACGCTGGCAGCCTGTGGCTCGGACGAGGAAGCCGCGCCCGCGGCCGACGACACCGCAGCCGAGAGCCCCACCTCTGACGCAGGCACCGACGAGACCTTCACCAACGACGTCTGTGCTGGGGGTGCTACGAGCAAGGACACGTTCAAGGTCGGCGGCATCCTGCCGCTCACGGGCAACCTGGCCTTCCTCGGTCCCCCGGAGATCGCGGGTGTCGGCCTCGCCGTGTCGGACATCAACGCCGCCGGCGGCGTCGACGGCAAGGACGCCTGCCACCAGATCGAGGACTCCGGTGACTCGACCGACATGTCGGTCTCGACGGCCTCCGCCGGCACCATGGTGTCGAGCAAGCCTTCGGTCGTCATCGGCGCCGCGTCGTCCAGCGTGTCGCTGAACTTCGTCGACACCCTCACCGACGCCAAGATCACGCAGGTCTCCCCCGCGAACACCGCGGTCGACCTGTCCGGCTACTCGCCGTTCTACTTCCGCACCGCCCCGCCGGACACCATCCAGGGCAACGCGCTCGGCACGCTGATCACCTCTGACGGCTTCCAGCGCATCGCCTTCCTGGTGTTCAACGACACCTACGGCACCGGTCTGCGCAACTTCACCCAGCAGACCATCGAGCAGGCCGGCGGCGAGATCGTCTTCGGCGGCAAGGGCGACGGCGACGAGTTCCCGGCCGGCCAGACCACGTTCTCGGCCGAGGTCACCGCGGCGATCAACAGCAACCCGGACGCCATCGTCATCCTCGCGTTCGACGAGACCAAGGCCATCGTGCCCGAGCTCGCCGCGCAGGGCTGGGACATGCAGAAGACCTACTTCTCCGACGGCAACACCGCGGACTACAGCAAGGACTTCGAGCCCGGCACCATCGAGGGCGCGCAGGGCACCATCCCGGGTGCCGACCCGGAGCAGTCCTTCAAGGACCGCCTCAACGGTTGGTTCGACCAGGCCGAAGGTGGCACGCTCGACAGCTTCGCCTACGGCGCCGAGTCCTACGACGCGGTGATCCTGGCGGCGCTGGCTGCCGTTCGCGGCGGTAGCACCGACTCGCAGACGGTCCGCGACAACTACGCGGCTGTCTCGGGTGCCACCGACGGTGAGGAGTGCACCTCCTACGCCGACTGTGTCGCCCTGCTCGAGGAGGGCAGCGAGATCCGCTACGCCGGTCCGTCCGGCATCGGCCCGATCAACGACGAGAACGACCCGTCGTCCGCGTTCGTCGGCATCTACACCTTCAACAACGACAACGCTCCTGAGATCTCGAGCACCGTCGAGGGGTCGCTCGGCTGACCCGAGTCCCTGACTCGGGCCACCCGGCCCCACGGCAACGGCCCCGGACCGCAAGGTCCGGGGCCGTTGTCGTGCGCGGAGCTGCCCTGTCGCGATCCCCGGATATCCGGGGATCGCCTCGCTTCTCGGGCAGTGGAGTGGCCCAGAAGCGCAGCGAGTGCCCGAGCGGTGTGACAGCCGGCGCAGGTGAGGCGACGGCTCAGGCGGGCGGAGGTACGCCGAGGACGCGCGCCCGGCGTACACCGCCACCGAGGAACCACAGCAGCGCTCCGGGCACCAAACACGCACTCCCGGCACACACCAGCGCCCCCGGCCTGGTGGCCGGGGGCGCTGGTGGTGTCAGGCGGGCTGGAGCGTCAGTGCTGCTCGCGCTCCGCGTCGACGTCCTTGGCGAGCGTGCCGAGGTAGAGCTCGATGACCTTGGGGTCGTTGGCAAGATCACGGCCGCTGCCGGTGTAGGCGTCCTTGCCCTGGTCGAGCACGTAGCCGCGGTCGCAGATCTGCAGGCAGCGGCGGGCGTTCTGCTCGACCATGACCACGGACACGCCGGTCTTGTTGATGCGCCGGGTGCGGATGAACGTCTCGTCCTGACGCACCGGGGACAGGCCGGCCGACGGCTCGTCGAGGAGCAGGACCGAGGGCTCCATCATGAGCGCCCGGGCCATGGCCAGCGACTGCCGCTCACCGCCGGAGAGCGCACCCGCACGCTGGTTGCGCCGGTCGTGCAGGACCGGGAAGAGGTCCCACATGGCCGCAAGTCGCTCGTTGAGCTTCTTGGGCCGCATGAAGAGCCCCATCCGGAGGTTCTCCTCGATGGTCAGCGTCGGGAAGACGTTGTTGGTCTGCGGCACGAAGCCGACACCCATCTCCACGAGCTTGTTGGCCTTGAAGTTGGTGATCTCCTCGCCGTGCAGGGTGACGGACCCGGAGTGGACCTTCACCAGGCCGAACATCGCCTTGAGGAGGGTCGACTTGCCGGCGCCGTTCGGGCCGATGATGCCGATCATCTCGCCGGGGTAGGCCACGAGGCTGCACCCGTTGAGGATGTTGACGCCGGGCAGGTAGCCCGCGACGACGTCCTTGGCCTCGACGACCGGGGTCTGATTCTGCGGCTGCGCGGTCACTTCTTCTCCTCCCCGGCGGCGCCGTGGTGGTGGGTCGCCCGCTGGGCGTCCTCCGCCTCGACCTCCGCGTGGATCTGCTCGATGGCCTCGTCCTCCAGCAGGCTGTCGTCGCCGAGGTCGGTGTCGTGGTGGGCACCGAGGTAGGCGTCGATCACCGCAGGGTCGGACATCACCGTGTCGGCGGGCCCCTCGGCGACGAGCTTGCCCTCGGCCATGACGTTGACCCAGTCGGAGATGTGCCGGACGACGTGCATGTCGTGCTCGACGAAGAGGACGGTCATGCCTTCGTCGCGCAGGCTCTGGATGTGGCCCAGCAGCGACTGCGTCAGGGCCGGGTTCACACCCGCCATCGGCTCGTCGAGCATGATCATCTTCGGGTCACTCATCAGCGCGCGCGCCATCTCGAGCAGCTTGCGCTGACCGCCGGACAGGCTGCCGGCGTAGTCGTCCTTCTTCTCGAGGAGCTTGAAGCGCTGGAGCAGCTCCTTGGCCTTCTCCTCGATCGCGATCTCCTGCTTGGACCAGGCCGGCTTGAACATGCACTTCAGGAGGTTCTCGCCGGTCTGCTGCTGGGCGCCCAGCATCATGTTGTCCATCACCGTCATGCGGCTGAGCGCCTTGGTGAGCTGGAAGGTGCGGACCATGCCGGCCCGCGCGACGCTGGACGCCGAGGTCTTGTCGAGGGTCCTCCCGTCGAACGACCAGTGGGCGCCGCTCTTCGCCGAGCTCGGCTTGTCGAAGCCGGTGATCAGGTTGAAGAACGTCGTCTTGCCGGCACCGTTGGGGCCGATCAGGGCGGTGATGATGCCTCGCTGGACCTCGAGGTGGTCGACGTCCACGGCGGTCATGCCGCCGAAGTTCCGGACGATGTTGTCGACCACGAGGATCGGGTCCGGCTTGGACGCGCCGGGACGGGCCTCGACGCCCGACATCAGCCGGGCCCGCTCCGCCGGGTCCGCCAGGCTGGGGGTGGCGACCTGCTCAGACATTGAAACGCAACTCCCTCTTGTTACCGAGGATGCCCTGCGGCCGGAAGATGACCAGGAGCATCAGGGCCACACCCACGACGATGAACGAGAACTGCTCGGTCTGCTGGCTGTTCATGATGCTGTCGGGGACGTAGGCATTGGCGCCGTTCTTGATCAGGATCCGGGCGGTGTAGAAGATGACCGCCCCCAGGATCGGACCGAAGAGCGTCGCCGCTCCTCCGAGCAGCAGTGCCGTGTAGGCGAAGAACGTCAGCGAGCGTCCCATCGCGTCTGCCTGCACCGAGCTGGCCAGCACGTAGACCATGCCGCCCAGCGCACCGAAGAGACCACCGATGACCAGCGCCTGCATCTTGATGGCGAACACGTTCTTGCCGAGGCTGCGGATGGCGTCCTCGTCCTCACGGATGCCGCGCAGCAGACGGCCCCACGGGCTCTTGACGAGCAGCGCGACCAGCACGGCGGAGATGAGCACGAGCATCCAGGCCACGAACCGCACCCACCAGCCGTTGACGCCGGTGTTGGAGTAGTCCCACGGTCCGAACGCCGTGCTGCCGCTCCCGAAGAAGGAGAGCTCGACGAAGGGGTCGCGGTACTGGCTTCCGGGGATGCCCTGGGCAGCGCCCGTGAAGTCGGTGAGCAGCGACAACCGGCCGACGAAGCGGATGATCTCCGCCGCCGAGATCGTGACGATCGCGAGGTAGTCGCCTCGTAGCTTCAGCGTGGGCGCGCCCAGGATCAACGCGAACACGAAGGCGGCGCCGAGGCCGATGAGCACGGCCAGCGGCAGGGGCAGGCCCTTCCAGATGGAGATGGCGAAGCCGTAGGCCCCGAGCAGCATGAAGCCCGCCTGGCCCATGTTGAGCAGGCCGGTGAATCCGAAGTGGATGTTGAGGCCGATGACGGCGATCGCCACGGCCGCGGTCTGCGGTGCGATCGCCTCGCGGGCCATGGCCTCGAGGATGTTCACAAAGGTGTCCATGTCTTCTTCCCTCTCAGCCGACCCGCTCGGCGCGTCCCAGCAGGCCCTGCGGCCTGACGAGCAGCAGCAGGATCAGGATGCCCAGCGCCACGGCGTACTTGAGGTCGCCGGGGGCGCCCAGCGGCCCGGCGAGCTCGACCACCATGCCGATGATCAGCGAGCCGACCAGTGCGCCGAAGGCGGTGCCGAGACCGCCCAGGGTCACGGCCGCGAACAGCAGCAGCAGGATCTGCATGCCGGTGTCCCACCGGATGCCGTTGCTGACGACGAGGGCGTAGAGGACGCCGGCAAGGCCGGCGAGTCCGGCGGCCGCCGTCCAGACGAGCCGGATGATGCGGTCGACGTCGATGCCGGAGGCGGCGGCGAGCGCCGGGTTGTCCGACACGGCCCGCGTGGCGCGCCCGATCCGGGTGCGGAGCAGGATGTAGCCGACCGCGGCGATCACGACGACCGAGATGCCCATCGCGACGAACGACATGTTCGTGACGGTGATCGGGCCGAACGTCGTGGTGTCGAAGTTCTGGACCACCACCTTCACCGTGCTCGCGCCGACGAAGTACTGGAAGGTGTACTGCGCGGCGAGCGACATGCCGATGGTCACGATCATCATCTGGGTCAGGCCCAGGCCACGGCGACGCAGTGGTTGCCACATGCCGCGGTCCTGGAGGTAGCCCGTGAGGCCGCAGAGGGCGACCACGATCACCATGCCCACCCACAGGTTGAGGCCGGCGACGTTGACGAAGCCGTAGGCGAGGATGCCGCCGAGAGTCACCTGCTCGGCGTGCGCGAAGTTCGACAGGCCGGTCGTGCCGTAGATCAGCGACAGCCCGACCGACGCGAGCGCCAGCAGCAGGCCCAGCCGGAGCCCGTTGAAGGAGCTCTGGATGAGCAGGTCGGAGCGGCTCGTGGTGGCGTCGAACTCGGCGGTGCGGACGTTGAAGAGCGCCGGGAACGTCTTCTGCGCCTTGCCGATCTTCACGTCCAGGGTGCGCTCCGTGACGCCCTGCGCGGCGAGCCCCTCGGGGAACGACTCCTCGTCGAGCGTGACGACGTACTCGCCCGCCTCGGTGGCCGGGTAGTTCCACTTGCCGGCCTCGTCGGTGGTGACCGTGACCTCCTCCCCGGCGGGAGTGGTGATCACCAGGTTCACCTCGGCGACCGGGCCCTCCTCGGAGCGCAGGGTGCCGACGATGCACGACGTACCGTCATCAGGCAGGCACAGTGCCGACGCATGTGCCGTGGACGTGCCGATGAGCAGCAGCAGTGGTGCGAGCAGAACTGCGAACAGCAGTCCTGCCACCCCCCTGACCAAAGCTCGCTCACGGACGTTGGGACGAGACTTCACTCGGGTCCTCCTCACAGGCCCCCCTCTGGGTGCTGCCGGGCAGTCTAAGGGTGTTGCGCGTGGCGCAGGCCACATCAGGGCACGCGGCGCCGAGTTCGATACCGGCTCGTGACATCAGGGCCCCGCGACCCCGGGTCCGTGCTCGACGACGCCGTCCGCGACCTGCCGCATCGACAGTCGCAGGTCCATGGCCGTCTTCTGGATCCAGCGGAACGCCTCGGACTCGCTCAGGCCGAGCTCCTTCTGGAGGACGCCCTTGGCGCGGTCAACGGCCTTGCGCGCCTCGAGCCGCTCCTGGAGGTCTGCGACCTCCTTCTCGAGCTGGTCGAGCTCGGCGAACCGGCTCACGGCCATCTCGATGGCGGGGACGAGGTCGCCCTGGCTGAACGGCTTGACGAGGTAGGCCATGGCGCCCGCGTCGCGCGCCCGCTCGACCAGCTCGCGCTGGGAGAAGGCGGTGAGGATCACGACGGGGGCGATCCGGTCGGCGGCGATGAGCTCGGCGGCGGCGATGCCGTCCAGCACCGGCATCTTGACGTCGAGGATGACGAGGTCCGGACGCAGCTCGCGCGCCAGCTCGACGGCGCGCTGGCCGTCCCCGGCCTGGCCGACGACCTCGTAGCCCTCCTCACCGAGCATCTCGGCGAGATCCATCCGGATGAGGGCCTCGTCCTCGGCGATGACGACGCGACGGGGGGCAGGTGTGGCCTGGTTCACGGTGGGCAAATGTAGTCGGCCGGTCCCCTGCCTCAACGACGACCCTGACGCCGACCCTGCGGCGGGATGGGTCCGAGGGCAGTCGGGTAGCGTTGCGTCGCTCGCGGCCCCGGTATCCCAACGGCAGAGGAAGCGGTCTCAAACACCGTCCAGTGTGGGTTCGAATCCCACCCGGGGCACCCCAGCCCGCCCAGCGCCAGTGTCGGTGCTCTGACTGATCGTGGGGTCATGTACCCCGCTGACGTGCGCCACGCTGCCCAGGATCTGCTGTCGGCCGGGCTCAGCGTGTCGGAGGTCAGCCGCAGGCTCGGTGTGAGCAGGTGGGCAGTACGCGACTGGTCCCGCCGCCCGGCGCGGACCGGCGTGGAGATGCACTGCCCGCGCTGCGGCCAGGGCGGCGACGACCTGGCCGCCTACGCTGCGCTGCTCGGCTACTACCTCGGCGACGGGTGCCTCTCCCCCGCCAGACGCACCGTGGTTCTCCGCATCAGCTGTGACGCCACTCGCCTCGGGATCGTAGGCGACGTGGAGCGATCAGTGCTCGGGGTACGACCAGACGCGACGATTCACCGGGTGCGGGGTCCGGGAGTTCTGGTGGTGCAGTCGGCGTGGAAGCACTGGCCCTGCCTGTTCCCGCAGCACGGGCCCGGACGCAAGCATCACCGCCCCATCGTGCTCGAGCCATGGCAGCAGGCGATCGTGGACGCCCATCCGGGAGACTTCCTGCGGGGCCTGTTCCACTCGGACGGGAGCCGGGTGGCCAACTGGGCCACGCGCACGGTGGGTGGCGTCCGCACCCGCCACGACTATCCGCGCTGGATGTTCAGCAACAGGTCCGAGGACATCATGAGCCTGTGCACCGCGACGCTCGACGCCGTCGGCATCGCCTGGCGGCGGCCGCGGTCGACGTGCGTCGCCGTCTCGAGGGCGGCGGACGTCGCAGCGCTCGAGGCGCTGATCGGGCTGAAGCGGTGACGCCTCCCGCCCGCGACCTGTCTACCGGTGGCGGCGGTAGGCCGGCGCCACCTCGTTGATGGCGTCGCCCATCCGGTGGATCCGCAGCGCGTTGGTCGACCCGGGGATGCCAGGCGGGCTGCCCGCGATGATGACCACGAGGTCACCGGGCTTGACGCGCCCGATGTGCAGCAGCTGCTCGTCGACCTGGCGGACCATCTCGTCGGTGTGCTCGACGGGGGCGGTCTTGAAGGTCTCGACGCCCCAGGTCATGGACAGCTGCGACCGGACCGTCGCCTCGGGGGTGAAGGCCAGCACCGGGATCGTTCCGCGGTAGCGCGAGAGCCGCCGGGCGGAGTCGCCGGACTGGGTGAAGGCCACGAGGTACGCCGCCTCGGCACGCTCGCCGACCTCGGCGGCCGCCTTGGCGATGATGCCGCCCTTGGTCTTGGGCTGCCAGTCGATGGCCGCCATCTTGCCGAGGGAGTGCTTCTCGGTGGACTCGATGATCCGGGCCATGGTCCGGACGGCCTCGATGGGGTACTCCCCCACGCTCGTCTCGCCCGACAGCATCACGGCGTCGGCGCCGTCGAGGACGGCGTTGGACACGTCGGAGGCCTCCGCGCGGGTCGGCGCGGGGTTCTCGATCATCGACTCGAGCATCTGGGTCGCGACGATGACCGGCTTGGCGTTCCGGCGAGCCTTCTCGATGACCCGCTTCTGCAGGAACGGGACGTCCTCCAGGGGGCACTCAACACCCAGGTCGCCACGAGCCACCATGAAGGCGTCGAACGCCTTGATGACCTCGTCGAGGTTGTCGATCGCCTGGGGCTTCTCGATCTTGGCGATGACGGGGAGCATCACGCCCTCCTCGGCCATCACCTCGCGCACCTTGTCGACGTCCTTGGCCGAGCGCACGAAGGACAGCGCGATGAAGTCGACCGAGAGGTGGAGCGCGAAGCGCAGGTCCTCGATGTCCTTCTCCGACAGCGCCGGCACGCTCACCGGGACGCCGGGGAGGTTGATGCCCTTGTGGTCGCTCACCGGACCGCCGGTGACCACCTCGGTCACCACGTCCTTGCCGTCGATCTCGACGACCTTGAGCCGGATCTTGCCGTCGTCGATGAGGATCGGGTCGCCGGGGCTCACGTCGCCGGGCAGCCCGTCGTACGTCGTGCCGCAGACGTTCTCGTCTCCTGCGACCTCGCGGGTGGTGATGGTGAAGCGCGCACCTGGCTCGAGGAAGGCCCGGCCGTGGGCGAAGGTGTCGAGCCGGATCTTCGGCCCCTGCAGGTCGGCGAAGATGCCGACCCCGTGACCGGTGGCGTCCGCGGCGTCGCGGACCATCCGGTAGTTGCGCTCGTGGTCGGCATGGCTGCCGTGGCTCATGTTCAGCCGGGCGACGTCCATGCCGGCCTCGACCAGCTCACGGATCTTCTCCGGGGTCGAGACGGCGGGGCCGAGGGTGCAGACGATCTTGGCTCTACGCACGGGCCTGAGCCTAGCGCGAGTTAGATCGTTCAAACACCTCGACCCCGCCCCCTTTTCAGGCGACCGTGGTCACACGACGAGCGGCCGGGCCGTCGGCGGGATCGGCGCCGGCAGGTTGGTCGAGCCGCTGAGGTACTCGTCGACCGCGGCCGCGGCCGCCCGGCCCTCCGCGATGGCCCAGACGATCAGCGACTGGCCCCGCCCGGCGTCGCCGGCGACGAAGACGCCGTCGACCGAGGTGGCGTAGCGACCGTCGCGTGCGACGTTGCCGCGCTCGTCGAGGTCGACGCCGAGCTGCTCGAGCAGCCCCTCCTTCTCGGGGCCGGTGAAGCCCATCGCGAAGAGCACCAGGTCGGCGGCCAGCTCGCGCTCGGTGCCCTCGTGCTCGACGAGCCGGCCGTCGACGAACTCGACCTCGACGATCCGCAGCGCACGGACCCGGCCCTCGTCGTCACCGAGGAACTCCTTGGTGGAGACGGAGTAGACCCGCTCGCCGGCCTCCTCGTGCGCCGAGGAGACCCGGAAGGTCATCGGGTACGTCGGCCACGGCTGGCCGGCGGGCCGGCTCTCCGGTGGCTCGGGCATGATCTCGAGCTGCGTGATCGACGCCGCGCCCTGACGGGTCGCGGTGCCGAGGCAGTCGGCACCGGTGTCGCCGCCACCGATGATGACGACGTGCTTGCCCTCGGCGGTCACCTGGCCGGCGACCTCCTCCCCCAGCGCGACGCGGTTGGCCTGCGGCAGGTAGTGCATCGCCTGGTGGATGCCGTCGAGCTCGCGCCCGGGCACCGGCAGGTCCCGCGCGACGGTCGCCCCGGTGGCGACGACCACCGCGTCGTAGCGCTCGCGCAGCTGCTGGCCGGTGAGGTCGTTCCCGACGTCGACGCCTGCCCGGAAGACGGTGCCCTCGCGCCGCATCTGGTCTAGGCGGCGGTCGAGGTGCTGCTTCTCCATCTTGAACTCGGGGATGCCGTAGCGCATCAGCCCGCCGATCTTGTCGGCGCGCTCGTAGACGGCGACGGTGTGACCGGCCCGGGTCAGCTGCTGCGCGGCCGCGAGGCCGGCGGGGCCGGACCCGATCACGGCCACCGTGCGGCCCGACAGCCACTCGGGCGGCTGGGGCCGGACGAAGCCGGACTCCCATGCCTTGTCGATGATCGAGACCTCGACGTTCTTGATCGTGACCGGGTCCTGGTTGATGCCGAGGACGCAGGCCGTCTCGCAGGGCGCCGGGCAGAGGCGACCGGTGAACTCCGGGAAGTTGTTGGTCGCGTGGAGGCGCTCGATGGCGCCCTCCCAGTCGTCGCGCCAGACCAGGTCGTTCCACTCCGGGATGATGTTGCCCAGCGGGCAGCCCTGGTGGCAGAACGGGATGCCGCAGTCCATGCAGCGTCCGGCCTGCTTGCTGATGATGGGGAGCAGGGCGCGTCCGGCGGAGCCGGGGTAGACCTCGTTCCAGTCCTTCACCCGCTCCTCGACCGGCCGCCGCTCGGCGACCTGCCGGCCGTCCTTGAGGAATCCCTTGGGGTCAGCCATGAAGAACCTCCATGATCCGTGCCGCGGCTTCCTCGTCGTTGAGGCCGTCCTCGATAGCTTCGGCCCTCGCGTCGAGGACCCTCTTGAAGTCGCTGGGCATCACCTCGGTGAAGCGCGCCAGCGACGCGTCCCAGTCGGCCAGCAGCTCCTCGGCGACGGTCGAGCCCGTCTCCTCGTGGTGCGTCGTGACCAGGGTTCTGAGCTGCTCGGCGGCCTCGCCGGTCACCGGGCCGAGCTCGACGAGCTCGGGGTTGACCCGGCCCTCGTCGAGGTCGAGCACGAAGGCGTACCCGCCGGACATGCCGGCCGCGAAGTTGCGCCCGGTCCGGCCGAGCACGACCACGATGCCACCGGTCATGTACTCGCAGCCGTGGTCGCCCACTCCCTCGACGACGGCGGTCGCGCCGGAGTTCCGGACGCAGAACCGCTCGCCGACCTCGCCGCGCAGGAAGATCTCGCCCGAGGTCGCGCCGTACCCGATGACGTTGCCGGCGATGATCTGCCGACGGGCGTCGAAGGTGGCAGCCCGGTCGGGCCGGACCACGATCCGGCCGCCGGAGAGCCCCTTGCCGACGTAGTCGTTGGCGTCGCCCTCGAGCCGCAGCGTGATGCCGCGGGGCAGGAACGCACCGAAGGACTGGCCGGCCGACCCGGTGAAGGTCAGGTCGATCGTGCCGTCGGGCAGGCCCTCGCCGCGGTAGCGCTTGGTCACCTCGTGGCCGAGGATCGTGCCGACCGTGCGGTTGACGTTGCGGATCGGCAGCTGGGCGCGCACCGGCTCGCCCCGCTCGAGCGCGGGCGCTGCGAGCGGCACCAGGTCGGTGACGTCGAGCGCCTTGTCGAGGCCGTGGTCCTGCACCGTGGTGTTGCGGCGGGCGGCGCCCTCCGGCAGCTCCGGCAGGTGCAGCACCGGCGACAGGTCGAGTCCGCTTGCCTTCCAGTGGTCGACGGCCTGGCTGACGTCGAGAGCGTCGACGCGGCCGATCGCCTCGTCGAGGGTGCGGAAGCCGAGCTCGGCGAGCAGCTCGCGCACCTCCTGGGCGACGAACTCGAAGAAGTTCACGACGTGCTCGGCCTTGCCCGTGTAGCGCTCGCGCAGGACGGGGTTCTGGGTGGCGACGCCGACCGGGCAGGTGTCGAGGTGGCAGACCCGCATCATGATGCAGCCCGACACCACGAGCGGCGCGGTCGCGAAGCCGAACTCCTCGGCGCCGAGGAGCGCCGCGATCACCACGTCGCGCCCGGTCTTCAGCTGGCCGTCGGTCTGCACGACGATCCGGTCGCGCAGGCCGTTGAGCAGCAGCGTCTGCTGGGTCTCGGCGAGGCCGAGCTCCCAGGGGCCGCCCGCGTGCTTGAGCGACGTCAGCGGCGACGCACCGGTGCCGCCGTCGTGGCCGGAGATCAGCACCACGTCGGCGTGCGCCTTCGAGACGCCCGCCGCGACCGTCCCGACGCCGACCTCCGAGACGAGCTTCACGTGGACGCGGGCCGACGGGTTGGCGTTCTTGAGGTCGTGGATCAGCTGCGCCAGGTCCTCGATCGAGTAGATGTCGTGGTGCGGCGGCGGGCTGATGAGGCCCACACCCGGCGTGGAGTGCCGGGTCTTCGCCACCCACGGGTAGACCTTGTGACCGGGCAGCTGGCCGCCCTCGCCGGGCTTCGCGCCCTGCGCCATCTTGATCTGGATGTCGTCGGAGTTGGTGAGGTACTCGGCGGTGACACCGAAGCGGCCGGAGGCGACCTGCTTGATCGCGCTGCGGCGCTCGGGGTCGTAGAGCCGGTCGGGGTCCTCGCCGCCCTCACCGGTGTTGGACTTGCCCCCCAGCCGGTTCATCGCGATGGCGAGGGTCTCGTGGGCCTCCTGGCTGATCGAGCCGTAGGACATCGCCCCGGTCTGGAACCGCTTCACGATCTCCGAGACCGGCTCGACCTCGTCCACCGGGATCGGGGCCCGCTCGCCGCTGCGGAAGCGGAACAGGCCGCGCAGCGTCATCAGCCGTTCCGACTGCTCGTCGACGCGCTGGGTGTACTGCTTGAAGATGTCGTAGCGGCCGGTGCGCGTGGAGTGCTGCAGCCGGAACACCGTCTCCGGGTCGAAGAGGTGCGGCTCGCCCTCCCGGCGCCACTGGTACTCGCCGCCGATGGCGAGCTCCCGGTGGGCCGGCGCGATGCCGACGGGCGGGTACGCCGTGGCGTGGCGACGGGCGACCTCCTCGGCGATGGTGTCGAGCCCGATGCCGCCGAGCTTGGAGGTCGTGCCGGTGAAGTACCGGTCGACCAGCGACTGGCTCAGGCCGACGGCCTCGAAGATCTGGGCGCCGGTGTAGGAGGCGACCGTCGAGACGCCCATCTTGGACATCACCTTGAGGACGCCCTTGCCGAGCGCCTTCACCAGGTTGGCGACGGCCTTCTCGGGGTCGAGCTTCACGAAGTGGCCGTCGCGCGCGAGGTCCTCGACGGACTCCATGGCGAGGTAGGGGTTGACCGCGGCCGCGCCGTACCCGATGAGCAGGGCGACGTGGTGGACCTCGCGGACGTCGCCTGCCTCGACCAGCAGCCCGACCTGGGTGCGGGTCTTCTCGCGGACCAGGTGGTGGTGGACCGCGCCGGTCAGCAGCAGCGACGGGATCGGCGCCAGCTCGGCGGTGCAGTGCCGGTCGGAGAGCACGATGATCCGGGCGCCGCCCTCGATGGCCTCGGACACCTCCTGGCAGATCTCGTCGAGCCGCCGCGCCATCGCCTCGCCGCCGCCCTCGACGGGGTAGAGGCCGCGGGCGACGTGGGTGATGAAGCCCGGCATGTCGCCGTCGCGGTTGACGTGGCGGATCTTGGCGAGGTCGTCGTTGGAGATGACCGGGAACGGCAGCACGACCTGACGGCACGACGCCGGGGTCGGCTTGAGCAGGTTGGCCTCGGGACCGATGGTGCCGCTCAGCGAGGTGACGAGCTCCTCGCGGATCGCGTCGAGCGGCGGGTTGGTGACCTGCGCGAAGAGCTGGCTGAAGTAGTCGAACAGCAGCCGCGGCTTGTCACTGAGCGCCGCGATGGGGGTGTCGGTGCCCATCGAGCCGATCGGCTCGGCGCCGGTGCCGGCCATCGGCGTGAGCAGGACCCGCAGCTCCTCCTCGGTGTAGCCGAACACCTGCTGGCGACGGGTCACCGAGGCGTGCGTGTGCACGACGTGCTCACGCCACGGCAGGTCGTCGAGGTGGATCTGGCCGGCGTGGAGCCACTCGTCGTAGGGGTGCTCCGCGGCGAGGGCGGACTTGATCTCCTCGTCCTCGATGATGCGGTGCTCGTCGGTGTCGACGAGGAACATCCGGCCCGGCTGCAGCCGGCCCTTGCGGACGATCGTCGCCGGGTCGAGGTCGAGCACGCCGACCTCGGACGCGAGCACGACCAGGCCGTCGTCGGTGACCCAGTAGCGGCTGGGGCGCAGGCCGTTGCGGTCGAGCACGGCGCCGATCTGGGCGCCGTCGGTGAAGACGACGCAGGCGGGGCCGTCCCACGGCTCCATCATCGACGCGTGGAACTCGTAGAACGAGCGCCGCTGCGCGTCCATCTCGGCGTGGTTCTCCCAGGCCTCCGGGATCATCATCAGCACCACGTGGGGCAGCGACCGGCCGCCCATGTGGAGCAGCTCGAGGACCTCGTCGAACGACGCCGAGTCGGAGGCGCCGGGAGTGCAGATCGGGAAGAGCCGATCGAGGTCGCCCGGGATGAGGTCGGACTCCAGCAGCGCCTCGCGGGCGCGCATCCAGTTGCGGTTGCCCATCACGGTGTTGATCTCGCCGTTGTGGGCGATGAACCGGAACGGGTGGGCCAGCGGCCAGCTCGGGAACGTGTTGGTCGAGAACCGCGAGTGGACCACGGCGAGGGCGGAGGCGATCCGCTCGTCGGTCAGGTCCGGGAAGAAGTTGTCGAGCTGGTCGGTGGTGAGCATGCCCTTGTAGGCGAGGGTGCGCGACGACAGCGACGGGAAGTAGACGTCGGTCTCGCGCTCGGAGCGCTTGCGCAGGCAGAACGCCAGCCGCTCCAGCGCCATCCCGCTGACCCGGGCGCCGGCGCCGGCGACGAAGAGCTGGCTGAAGGCCGGCATCACGCCGCGCGCGGTGGCGCCGAGGATGCTCGGGTCGATCGGGACGTCACGCCAGCCGAGGACCGCGAGGCCCTCCTCCGCGGCGATCTCCTCGATGCGGCGGCGGCTCTTGGCGACCTGCTCGTCGTCACCGGGGAGGAAGGCCGTGCCGACGGCGTACGACGCCGGCGCGGGCAGCTCGAAGTCCACGACCTCGCGCAGGAACGCGTCCGGGACCTGCATCAGGATGCCGGCGCCGTCGCCGGAGGTGGGCTCGGCACCCGCGGCACCGCGGTGCTCGAGGTTGCGCAGCGCGGTGAGCGCCTTGGCCACGATGTCGTGGCTGGCCTCCCCGGTGAGCGTCGCGACGAACGCGACGCCACAGGCGTCGTGCTCGTGGCGGGGGTCGTAGAGCCCTTGTGCCTGCGGGCCCGCCCAAGGGGCGGTCGGGACCTGCGGTGCGGGCGGCGGGAACGCGTGCATGGGCATTCTCCCGTCGTCGTCGGTGCCGGCCGGGCGCCGCGAGGGCCCAGGCCGACGAGTCGGCATGCGAGGTGGTGCAGTCAAGCGTGCAGGGGACGACGTTGGCCCAAGCGAGGGCTCAGGCTACCACCCGGTCGGTCCGCGCAGGAGGGGCCGACTACGGGACGGACACGTGGCCGTCGCGGTAGACCTGGTCCTCGCGGCCCGGTCGGCGACGCCCCACCACGACGAAGTAGACGGCCGCGGCGACGAACAGCACGATCGAGGTCCAGACGTTCAGCCGGAGGCCGAGCACGTCGGCCATCTGCACCTCGTCGATGCGCAGCATCTCGATCCAGCCGCGGCCCAGGGTGTAGGCCATCACGTAGAGCGCGAGCACCCGGCCGTGGCCCAGCCGGAGCCGTCGGTCGAGCCAGATCACCACGGCGAACGCCAGCAGGTTCCAGACGAACTCGTAGAGGAACGTCGGGTGGAACGTCGTGGCGTCGAGGTAGTCGGCAGGGCGGTGGGCGAGGTCGATCTCGAGGCCCCAGGGCAGGTCCGTCGGCCCGCCGAACAGCTCCTGGTTGAACCAGTTGCCCCAGCGCCCGATCGCCTGCGCGACGAGCACACCGGGCGCCATGGCGTCGAGGATCGGGAGCAGCTTGATGCCGCGCCGCCGGGCGCCGATCACGACCCCGAGCGCGCCGAACGCGATGGCGCCCCACACGCCGAGCCCGCCGCGCCACAGGTACAGCGCGGAGACGGGGTCCTGTCCCTCGCCGAAGTAGAGCTGCCAGTCGGTGGCGACGTGGTAGATCCGGCCGCCCACGAGCCCGAACGGGACCGCCCAGACCGCGAGGTCGCTGACCTCGCCGGCCGTGCCGCCGCGGGCGACCCAGCGCTTCTCGCCGATCCAGATCGCGGCGACGATGCCGAGGATGATGCAGAGCGCGTAGCCGCGCAGCGGGACCGGGCCGAGCTCCCAGACGCCGCTGGAGGGGCTGGGGATCGAGAGGACGGTCAGCAGGGGCAGCACGTCAGGCACCCTCTCACGCGCCGTCCTGGAGCAGCCGGTGGATGTCCTCGGCGAACTGGGCCGAGGAGGTGCCCTGGGTCCACACCAGCGGCACCCGGTCGTCGGAGGTCACCGCGGTGACCTGCGTGCCGTGGGTGACCTCGTAGCCGCCCGACGGCAGCCGCTCACCCTTCTCGACGGCGACCGCCAGCGGGCGGCCGACCTCGATGATCGTGTCGAGGTCGCCGGTGAGCCCGATGAACTCCGGGTCGAAGCGGTCGAGGTAGTCGCGCACCGCGGCCTCGTCGTCACGCGCCGGGTCGGTGGTCACGAAGACCACCTCGACCCGCTCGCGGTCGGCCTCGTCGAGCCGCGTCTTGGCGGAGGCGAGCGAGGCCAGCACCGCCTGGCAGATGTCGGGGCAGTTGGTGTAGCCGAAGAAGACGAGCGTCAGGGGCTCGTCGGTGTCGTCGGCGAGCGAGAAGGGCTCGCCGTCGGTGTCGACGAGCGGCGTCTCCGGGACGACGTACTGCTGGTCGAGGACGGCGCCGTGGTAGCCGCCGTCGGTGGACGAGGCCCCGTCGGCACCGCTCGAGGCGCAGCCGGCCGCGAGCGCCAGCGCCAGCCCCGCGGCCGCGAGCCGCAGCGCCCGCCGCCCGGGAAGGCGTCGGGACTCAGCCACCGCGCACCCCGGCCGCGAGCTCCTCGGTGAGGCCGCGCAGGGCCGCGAGCCCTGCCGCGCGGTCGTCCGCGTGGTCGAGGAGCGTCCGGACGAACGCCGAGCCGACGATCACGCCGTCGGCGTACGACGCGACCTCGGCCGCCTGCTCGCGGGTGCTGACGCCGAGGCCCACCGCGACGGGCAGGTCGGTCGTGGCGCGGGTGCGCTCGACGAGCGGCGCGGAGAGGTCGCTGGTGGTGGCGCGGGTGCCGGTGACGCCCATGACGGCGGTGGCGTAGACGAAGCCACGGCAGGCGGCGGTCGTCATGGCGATCCGGCTGTCGGTCGAGCTCGGCGCGACCAGGAAGATCTTGTCGAGGTCGTGCTCGTCGGCAGCGGCCACCCACTCCGCGGCGCTGTCTGGTGTCAGGTCGGGCGTGATCAGGCCGGAGCCGCCCGCCGAGGCGAGGTCGGCGGCCCAGCGGGCGACGCCGTAGCGCTCGACGGGGTTCCAGTAGGTCATCACGACGGTGGGCGTGCCGGTGGCCGCGACCGCCTCGACCGTGCGCAGCACGTCGCGGGTGCGGGTGCCGCCCTCGAGCGCCTGCTGCGCCGCGGCCTGGATCGTCGGGCCGTCCATGACCGGGTCGGTGTAGGGCAGGCCGACCTCTATGACGTCGCAGCCGGCGTCCACCATGGCGCGCAGCGCGTCGATGCCGCCGTCGACGTCGGGGAAGCCGGCGGGGAGGTAGCCGACCAGGGCCCCGCGGCCCTCGCCGCGGGCCTTGTCGAACGCGGTGGAGACGGTCACCGTGGTCCTTCCGTGGCGCGGGGGTCGGTGTCGGGGTCGCCGACCGGCTCGGCGGTGTCGCGGTCGGGGTCGCCGAGCCCGAACCACTCGATGGCGGTGCCCATGTCCTTGTCGCCGCGGCCGCTGAGGTTGATCAGCACCGTGGCCTCGGGGCCCTTCTCGGCCGCCAGTCGCCTCGCGACCTCGAGCGAGCCCGCGACGGCGTGGGCGGTCTCGATGGCGGGGATGATGCCTTCGGTCCGGCTGAGGAGCGCCATCGCCTCCATCGCCTCGGTGTCCGTCACGGGCAGGTAGGTGGCGCGCCCCGACTTGGCGAGGTGGGCGTGCTGCGGCCCGACGCCCGGGTAGTCGAGGCCCGCGGAGATCGAGTGGGACTCGACGGTCTGGCCGTCCTCGTCCTGCAGGACGTAGGTACGGGCGCCGTGGAGAACCCCGCTCTCCCCCGCGACGATGGTCGCGGCGTGACGGCCGGTCTCCACGCCGTCGCCGCCGGCCTCGAAGCCGTAGATCTCGACGTCGTCGTCGAGGAACGCGGTGAACATGCCGATGGCGTTGGAGCCGCCGCCGACGCACGCGGTCACGGCGTCCGGGAGCCGGCCGAAGCGGTCGAGGCACTGCTGGCGCGACTCGTCGCCGATGCCCCGGGTGAAGTCGCGCACCATGCTCGGGAAGGGGTGCGGCCCGGCCGCGGTCCCGAAGAGGTACGCCGTGTGGTCGACCGAGGCGACCCAGTCGCGGAGCGCCTCGTTGATGGCGTCCTTGAGCGTGGCGCTGCCCGACTCCACGGGCACCACCTTCGCCCCGAGGAGGTTCATCCGGGCGACGTTGAGCGCCTGACGGCGGGTGTCGACGGCGCCCATGTAGACGGTGCAGTCGAGGCCGAAGTAGGCGGCGGCGGTCGCGCTGGCGACACCGTGCTGGCCGGCGCCGGTCTCGGCGATGACCCGCGTCTTGCCCATCCGCTTGGTGAGCAGCGCCTGGCCGAGCACGTTGCGGATCTTGTGGGCACCGGTGTGGTTGAGGTCCTCGCGCTTGAGCAGGATCCGGCAGCCGACCTGCTCGCTGAGCCGCTCGGCGAGGTAGAGCGGGCTCGGGAGCCCGGCGTACTCGCGCAGCACCTGGTCGAACTCGGCGGTGAACTCCGGGTCGGCCATCGCGGCGTGCCACGCGTCGGTGAGCTCGTCGAGCGCGGCGACGAGGGCCTCCGGCATGAACCGGCCCCCGAAGTCGCCGAAGAAACCACGGGCATCGACGTCGTACGTCGTCACGAACCCACTCCTGTCATCGCGCGGACGGCTGCCTCGGGGTCGCCGTCACGGACGAGCGACTCCCCGACCAGGACCACCCGGGCGCCCTCACCCACGTAGCGCGCCACGTCGGCCGGGCCGGCGATGCCGGACTCCGCGACGAGCACACGGTCCTGCGGGACCAAGGGTGCCAGCCGACCCAAGGTGGCGGGGTCGACGTCCAGCGTCTTGAGGTTGCGGGCGTTGACCCCGACCAGCTCGGCGCCGAGCGCGACCGCGCGCTCGGTCTCCGGCTCGTCATGGACCTCCACCAGCACGGTCATGCCGAGCTCGCGGGCCTCGTCGTGGAGCCGCCGCAGCTCGTCGGTGTCGAGCGCCGCCACGATCAGCAGCACCAGGTCGGCGCCGGCGGCCCGGGCCTCGAGCAGCTGGTAGGACGTGACGATGAAGTCCTTGCGCAGCAGCGGGACGTCGACGGCGGCGCGGACGGCGCGCAGGTCGTCGAGGCTGCCGCCGAAGCGGCGCTCCTCGGTCAGCACGCTGATCGCCGCGGCACCGCCACGGGCGTAGGCGGCGGCGAGCTCCGCGGGGTCGGGGATCTCGGCGAGGTCGCCCTTGCTCGGGCTGCGCCGCTTGACCTCCGCGATGACGGAGGAGCCCGGCGCCCGGAAGTGGGGCATCGGGTCACGCGGGGCCGGGACGTCGGCCAGCGCCGCGCGCAGGTCCGCCGCGGGCGTGCGCTCCTCGCGGCGGGCGAGGTCGATCCGGACGCCCGCGACGATGTCGTCGAGGACGGACACGGTCAGTGGCCGGAGGTGTGGAAGCCCAGCTTGGCCATCACGGCGAAGACCACCAGCGAGGCCCCGGCGAGCGCGCAGCCGACCCAGAACAGGCTCAGGCTGACCGGCTCGAGCATGAGCGCGACGCCCCCCACCACGAACCCGAGCAGCGCGGTCGCGACGGCGGCCCAGGCCGCAGGGGTGTTGCCGTGGTTGTCTGCCATGCGTGCTCCTCGAGGCGTTACGTGCGGATCGGGGCCAAGTCTAGGGGGTCTGGGGGTCCTCTCGGACGGTCGGGTCACGCCCCTCGTCCATGGCCCGCCACAGGTCGAGGCCCACGGTGTCGGTGTCGGCCGGCGCCGCCGCGTCGCGGTCGCGCCCCGGCCGCCCGGAGTCGGCCGGCGCGTCGTAGCGGCTGCCCATCTCGGGCCAGGCAGGGACCCACCTCACCGCGAGCGCGGTGGCGACCACCGAGCCCAGCGACCCGGCGGCCGCGCCCCAGAACCAGCCGGACACGGCCGTCTCCGGCTCGCCCCCGCCGGGCTGCAGCTCGAGCAGGGCCGCGGCCACGTCGTCGGGGAGCGTGAACCAGCCCGTCACCACGGTGGCGACCAGGCCGAGGGAGGCGAGCAGGCCGAGCACTGTCAGCACGCGGCGCACCCGCCGGCGGGTGACGAGCACCACGCCCCAGCTCGCGAGCACGACCAGGCTCAGCGCCGAGGCCAGCGGCATCTCCCCCGCTGCCTCCACGAGCCCGAGCGGGTCGGACGCGGCCGCGCCCCCGGAGGCACCGCCGTCGACGACCCACGGCCGCGCGCCCGCGACCGCGGCGAGGATGCCGGCGGCCAGGCCGAGCGCGACGACCGGGCCGAAGGTGCCCCTCGCTCCCGCGGCGCCCCGACCCTCAGCCATCGGCGAGCAGGAGGTCGGCGTCGAAGCAGGTGCGGTCACCCGTGTGGCACGCGGCGCCCTCCTGCTGGACCTTCACGAGCAGGGTGTCGCCGTCGCAGTCGAGGCGGACCTCCTTGACCCACTGCCGGTTTCCGCTGGTCTCGCCCTTGACCCAGTACTCGCGGCGAGAGCGGCTCCAGTACGTCGCCCGCCCGGTCGTCAGCGTCCGGGCCAGCGCCTCGTCGTCCATCCAGCCGAGCATCAGCACCTCGCCGGTGTCATGCTGCTGGACGACCGCGGGCACGAGCCCCTCGGCGTTCCAGCGCACCCGGTGGGTCACCGCGGGATCCAGGGAAGTCACGCCTCCCAGTATCCCCCTCACCCGTGCTGGGCGACCCACGAGGCGTGGAGACCGGCGTACACCCCGGCCTGACCGACCAGCTCCGCGTGGGGGCCGCGCTGGACCACCTCGCCGCGGTCGACGACGACGACCTCGTCGGCGTTCTCCGCGGTGGTGAGGCGGTGCGCGATCGTGACCGACGTGCGGCCCGTCATCAGCCGCTCGAGGGCGCGCCCGATCCGCATCTCGAGCGCCGGGTCGACGGCGCTGGTCGCCTCGTCGAGGACCAGCAGGTCCGGGTCCGCGAGCTGCGCCCGCAGCAGCGCGACCAGCTGCCGCTCGCCCGCAGAGAGCGACTCGCCGCGCTGGCCGACCCGGGTGCGCAGGCCGTTCGGCAGTCCCGCCACCCAGTCGGCGAGACCGAGCTCCTCGGCGGCGGCGAGGATCTCGGCCTCGGTCGCGTCGAGGCGGCCGTAGCGGACGTTCGCCGCGATGGTGTCGTCGAACAGGAAGCCCTCCTGCGGCACCAGCACCACGCTGCGCCGCAGGCTGGTGGCCGCGATCTCGCGGACGTCGACGCCGTCGAGCCGCACGGACCCCTGGTCCGGGTCCATCAGACGGGTCAGCAGCTTGGCGAAGGTGGACTTGCCCGAGCCGGTCTCCCCCACGATCGCGACGCGGGTGCCGGCGGCGATGCCCATCGTCACGTCGCGCAGCACCGGCGGCCCACCGGGGTAGGCGAACGTCACGTGGTCGAGCTCGACGTCGATCGGCCCGCGCGGCAGCTCGCGGCCGTCGGGACCGGGGTCGACGAGGTCCGCGGGGGTCTCGAGGATGCCGATCACGCGCCGCCAGCTGGCGATGGCGTTCTGCGCGTCGGTGAGGATCTGGGTGCCCATCTGTACCGGGCCCACGAAGAGCGTGACCAGGAACGCGAACGCGAGCACCTTGCCGGCGGTCATGTCGCCGACGAAGCCGAGCCACACGCCCACGATCAGGACCCCGGCGTTGGCGAGGCCGGCCGAGATGCCGCCGAGCGAGAAGGAGACGACCGTGAACTTCTGGGCCCGGACGCTGGCGGCCTTGTAGTCGTCGATGGCGGTGTCGATGCGGCCCTGGGTGCGGTCCTCGATCGCGTAGGAGCGGACCACGGCGGTGCCGACGACCGGCTCGGAGATGGCGGAGAGCAGCACGCCGACCTGGTGGCGGACGATGCCGTACGCCTCGGAGAGCTTGCGCTGGAAGTAGCGGATGGAGAGGAACAGCGGCGCGAAGCACAGCCAGACGACGAGGGCGAGCTGCCAGCTGTAGACCACCATGATCACGGTCGCGACCAGCATCTGGCCGATGCTCACGATGAAGAGCAGGCCGCCGAAGACGAGGAACTGGCTGACCTGGTCGACGTCGGTGGTGACCCGCGAGACGAGGGCGCCGCGGCGCTCGGTGTTCTGGGTGAGCAGCGGCAGGTCGTGGACGTGGCGGAAGGCCTTGATGCGCAGCGTCGCCAGGCCGCGCTCGGAGGTGGTGAACAGCCGGCTCGTCATGAGGTACGACGCCCCGCTGGTCAGCGCGATCGCGGCGGCAGCGGCGACCCCCATCCAGACGACGAAGGAGACGTCGGGTCCCCCGGGTCCCCTGAGGCC
Source organism: Nocardioides sp. GCM10027114 (assembly GCF_042659625.1). NCBI lineage: Bacteria > Bacillati > Actinomycetota > Actinomycetes > Propionibacteriales > Nocardioidaceae > Nocardioides > Nocardioides sp. GCM10027114. Next base: position 74,396 of record NZ_JBHSSS010000006.1, on the reverse strand, counting down.
GCGGTCGAGGGTCTGCTGCACGGCGATCGGCACCACGACCTGGCCGAGCGAGGCGACGACGGCGAGCACCAGGGTGAGCCCGAGGCCCTCCGAGAGCTCGGGAGAGATCCGCATGCCGCGGCGGATCGTCGCGATGGCGCCGATCGACTCGCCGGTGTCGACGCGGGGGCCGGAGCGGGCGAGGTCGTCGCCCGTGGTCGTGCCGGCGGTGCTCATGCGTGCTCCCCGTGCTCGTAGGCGTTGACCAGCCGGGCGTAGGCGGGGCTCGTGCGCAGCAGCTCGGCGTGGGGGCCGCGGTCGACGATCCGCCCGCCGTCGAGGTGGACCACCTCGTCGGCCAGCGCGATGGTCGCCTTCCGGTAGGCGACGACGACGAGCGTGGCGCCGCCGCCCTGCTCGCGGAGGGTGGCGAGGATCCGGGCCTCGACCTCGGGGTCCACGGCCGAGGTGGCGTCGTCGAGCACCAGCAGCCGGGGGCGGCGGACCAGGGCCCGGGCCAGCGAGATCCGCTGCCGCTGGCCGCCGGACAGCGACGTCCCGCGCTCCCCCAGCCGCGCGTCGAGGCCGTGGGCGAGGCCGGCGACGAAGCCGTCGGCCTGCGCTGCGCGCAGTGCCCGCCAGACCTCGTCGTCGGGGACGTCTGCGCCGAGCGTGACGTTGCCCCGGACGGTGTCGTCGAAGAGGAACGCGGTCTGCGGCACGAGCGCCACCGACTCGGCCAGCGCGCCCGGGCGCAGGTCTCGCAGGTCGACCCCGTCGACCCGGACGGCGCCGCTGTCGGGGTCGACGAGGCGGGTCAGCAGGTTGGTGATCGTGCTCTTGCCGGAGGCGGTCGCGCCCACGAGGGCCACGGTGCGGCCGGGCTCGACGGTGAAGCTGACGTCGCGCAGCAGCGGCGGGCCGCCGTCGTACGCGTAGGCGAGGCCGTCCACCTCGAGCCGCGCGCCGCCCCCCGTGGCGGGCAGCGACGCGTCGCCGTACGGGATGGCGCCGCGGGCGGCCAGCACGGCACTGGTGCGGCGGAAGCCCACCAAACTGCGCGGGAACTCGCCGAGCAGCCAGCCGATGGCGCGGATCGGGAAGGAGACGATCGTCAGCAGGTAGGCGACGGTCACGACGTCGCCGGCGTCGGCCTGGCCGCCGAGCACCCGGGCCACCCCCACCGCCAGCACCACCAGGACGCCGACGTTGGGCAGGGCCGCCAGGGTCGGGTCGAACGCCGCGCGGATGCGGCCGGCGCGGATGTTGACGTCGCGCAGCTCGTGGGCCTTGGCGGTGAAGCGGTCGGTCTCCTCCCCCTCGCGGCCCAGTGTCTTGACCACCATCGCGCCGTCGAACGACTCGTGGGCGATCTCGCTGACCTCGGCGCGCAGCCCCTGGGCCCGGGTCATCAGCGGGGACGCGAGCCGCTGGTAGACGAGGTTGGCCGCGACGACCGCCGGGAAGACCAGCAGCCCGACCAGTGCCATCACGACGTCGGCGAGGAGCATCTGGACGATCGCGATGGCCATCATCACCACGGTGCCGAGCGCCATCGGCAGCGGCGCGATGGGCCCCCACGCGGCCTCGACGTCGGAGTAGGCGTTGGAGAGCAGCTGGCCCGTGGGGTGGCGCTGGTGCCACGACATGGGGAGCGAGAGGTACTGCCGGGTCACGCCTCGGCGGGTGTGGGCCTGCATGCGGTACTGCATGACGCCCGCGCCGAGCCGGCGGGCCACGATCCCGACCGCGCGCAGGACGGCGACGCCGACGAACAGCGCCAGCACCGCCCAGAGGAGGCTGCCGGAGATCTCGCCGTCACGGAAGGCCGGCAGCAGCACGTGGTCGGTCGCCCAGCCGAGCACCCACGCGTCGGCGACGGTGAGCACCGCGAAGAGCACGCTGCCGACGGTGGACAGGACGAAGATCCACGGCTCCCGCCTGATGGCGACCCCGAGGACCGCGAAGCCCTCACGGGTCGTGGCCCCCCGGGGCTGGGCCTGCACGTCCGTCACCTGTCCGACTCCCCCTCCGGTCACCCCCGGCTGCCCCCGGTCTCACCTGCCGGGGTCAGGCTAGGTCACCGGCCAAGCGTCCACGGCAGCGGTCACCGGGGCGGCCACCGGAGCGGTGACCGGGGCGCACCTAGGATCGCGGCATGACCCAGGACTCCCTCGCCCGCCGGGAGCGGCGCGCGCTGTGCGACACCGCCCTGGCCGTGGGCGAGGACGCCCCCACCCTCTGCGGCGACTGGGACGCCAAGGAGCTGGTCGCCCACCTGCTGGTGCGCGAGCGCAGCCCGCTGGCCGCGCTGGGCATCGCAGTCCCGCCGCTGGCCGGCGCGACCGACCGTGCGATGGCGCGCCAGGCCCGCCGCGACTTCACCGTGCTCGTGGAGCGGGTGCGGCGCCCGGGACCCATCCCCGGCGTCGCGCCGGTGGTCGAGCCGCTGTTCAACACGCTCGAGTTCTTCGTGCACCACGAGGACCTGCGCCGCGCCCAGCCGGGCTGGGAACCGCGGGAGCTGTCCACCGCCGACCTCGACACCCTGTGGCGCGGCCTCCGACTCACCGGCCGCGGCCTCGTCCGCAACGCCGGAGTGCCGCTGCAGGCCCGACGCACCGACACCGGCGACACGATCACGTTGCGGCCGGGCGACGACCCCGTGGTGGTCTCCGGGCCCCCCGCAGAGGTGGTGCTGCGGCTCCACGGCCGCCGACAGGTCCGCGACGTCGAGGCCGAGGGCCCGGCGGACGGGATGGCGCGGCTGCGCGAGGCGTCGCTGGGCTTCTAGCCCCGGAGGCTAGGCGGCCCGGCGCCGGTCGGCGGCCAGCGCGGCGGCGTTGAGGGCCGCCCAGCCCAGCGTCACGCCGAGGACCTTGGCCCGGATCGTCCGGTCCGGCGCCCGGACGGCGAGGATCGCCGCGTCAGCCAGGTCTGAGGCGATCCGCAGCCCCATCGCCGCCGGGACGGCCGAGGCCGGACCGGCGATGCCGAGCGCGCCGATCGCGAGGTCGCGCACTCCGTAGCCGCGGGCGAGCGAGTCGTAGAACTCGCGCTCGTCCGGGTCGGCCTCCATGGCGTTCGCGAGGTGCTCCGGCTTCGCGAGGGCGAAGACGGCGTACGACGCGGTCGCGGCCGACATGACACGGCTGAGCAGGTGGCTCATCAGGGCTCCTGGTGGTTCCGGGGGTGGCAGCCCGTACCCCCGCTCCCGGGCCTCACACGGTCAACGGACGGGGTGGCCGGCCCGCGCGAGCTCCTGCTTGACGTCGCCGACCCGCAGCGTGCCGAAGTGGAAGACGCTCGCGGCCAGGACGGCGTCGGCGCCCGCTTCGACCGCCGGCGGGAAGTGCTCGACGGCGCCGGCGCCGCCGGAGGCGACGACCGGGATGGTGACCTCGCGCCGAACCGCGCGGATCAGCTCGAGGTCGAAGCCGTCCTTGGTGCCGTCGGCGTCCATGGCGTTGAGCAGGATCTCCCCCGCGCCCAGCTCGGCGCCCCGGGCGGCCCACTCCAGCGCGTCGAGCCCGGCCGACTGACGGCCGCCGTGGGTCGTGACCTCGAAGCCGGAGTCGGTGCCCTGCGCCCGACGGGCGTCCACCGAGAGCACCAGCACCTGGCTGCCGAACCGGTCGGCGATCTCGGCGACGAGCTCCGGACGCCGGACGGCGCTGGTGTTGACGGCGATCTTGTCGGCCCCGGCGCGCAGCAGCCGGTCGACGTCCTCGACCGCGGACACGCCGCCACCCACGGTGAGCGGGATGAAGACCTGCTCGGCCGTGGCCGACACGATCTCCATCGTTGTCGCCCGGCCCTCGTGGGAGGCCGAGATGTCGAGGAAGGTCAACTCGTCGGCACCCTCGCTGTCGTAGAGCTTGGCCAGCTCGACGGGGTCACCGGCGTCGCGGAGCCCCTCGAAACGGACGCCCTTGACGACCCGGCCGGCGTCGACGTCGAGGCACGGGATGACGCGGACGGCGAGGCTCATGCGGACCCCTCGCGGCCCTGGTGCCCCTGAGGAAGGGTGAGCAGCAGCGCGTCCTCGAGGGTGAAGCGGCCCTCGTAGAGCGCGGTGCCGATGATCGCGCCCTCCACGCCCTCCTCCACGAGGCCCTGGAGCGCCTCGAGGTCGGCGAGCTCGGTGATGCCGCCGGAGGCGACCACGGGACGGTCTGTGGCCGCGCAGACGTCGCCCAGCAGCTGCAGGTTGGGGCCCTGGAGCATGCCGTCCTTGTTGACGTCGGTGACGACGTAGCGGGCACAACCCTCGGCGTCGAGGCGGGCCAGCACGTCGTAGAGGTCGCCGCCCTCGCGGGTCCAGCCGCGCGCGGCCAGGGTCCGGCCGCGCACGTCGAGGCCCACGGCCACCCGGTCGCCGTACTCGGCGATGGCGGCCGCACACCACTCCGGCTGCTCGAGGGCGGCGGTGCCGATGTTGACGCGCCGGCAGCCCGTCGCCATCGCGGCGGCGAGCGACTCGTCGTCGCGGATGCCGCCGCTCATCTCGACCTTGATGTCGAGGGTGCCGACGATCTTCGCCTGCAGCTCGCGGTTGTGGCCGCGCCCGAAGGCCGCGTCGAGGTCCACGAGGTGGATCCACTCGGCGCCGGCCTCCTGCCAGCGCAGCGCGGCCTCGACGGGGTCGCCGAAGCGTTTCTCGGAGCCGGCGACACCCTGTACCAGCTGGACGGCCTGCCCTCCGGCGATGTCGACGGCGGGCAGCAGCTCGAGGTAGGCCATGGGTTCGATCCTAGGAGTCGGGGGTGGATGGGTCTGCAGAGCTCAGCGGCGGCGGAACAGCATGGTGTGGACGACGGGGGCGACGAGCAGGCTGACGAGCAGGCCGAGGACGCGGGCGGCGGCGTCGTCGCGGACCAGCCAGAGCAGCAGATTGAGGACGAGCAGCACCGCCACGGTGCCGGCGACCTCCCGCCTGCGTCGCCGGGCGAGCAGGCCGGGCCGCCACCGCGGCCGCGGCACCCACCCGGTCAGGGAGTGGGAGAGAGCCCGGCGACGGGCCTCGCGACGCTGCCGCCGCTCCTGCTCGGCCGCGCGCGCGGCGGCCCGGATCGCCGCCTCGCGCTCGCGCTCCGCGCGGCGGCGCTGTCGTTCCTTGCTCATCGTCCTAGAGCGACTGCACCCACGAGCGCAGCAGCGCCGCCCCCGCGTCCCCGGACTTCTCGGGGTGGAACTGGGTGGCGCTCAGCGGGCCGTTCTCGACCGCGGCCACGAAGCGGTCTCCGCCGTGCTCCGTAGGACCGGTCTGGGCCCAGGTGACGAGCGGCGCACGGGTCCGGTCGTTGGTGACCAGGGTCCACTCGCGGACGCCGTAGGAGTGCACGAAGAAGAAGCGCTCGTCCTCGATGCCCGCGAAGAGCTGGGAGCCCTCCGGCACGTCGACGGTGTTCCAGCCCATGTGCGGCACGACCGGCGCCTGGAGCCGCTCCACGACGCCCGGCCACTCGTCGCAGCCCTCGGTCTCGACGCCGTGCTCGACGCCGCGGGCGAACAGCACCTGCATGCCCACGCAGATGCCGAGCACCGGGCGGCCCCCGGCGAGGCGGCGGCCGATGGCGCGCGGCCCGTCGACGGCACGCAGCCCGGCCATGCAGGCCGCGAAGGCGCCGACGCCCGGGACCACGAGGCCCTCGGCCTCCTCCGCCACGTGCCGGTCGGACGAGAGCGTGACCTCGGCGCCGGCCCGCTCGAGGGCACGCACGGCGGAGCGGAGGTTCCCCGACCCGTAGTCGAGGACGGTGACTCGCTTCATCGTCAGAGGGTGCCCTTGGTGGACGGGACGCCGAGCTCGCGGGGGTCGTGGGACGCGGCGTCGCGGAAGGCCCGCGCGAACGCCTTGAACTGCGTCTCCACCAGGTGGTGCGGGTCGCGCCCGGCCAGCACCCGCACGTGCAGCGCCAGCTGGGCGTGGAACGCGATCGTCTCGAACACGTGGCGGGTCAGCGAGCCCTGGAACGCCGGGCCGGTGCTGCCGCCGATGGCGACGTACGCCTGCTCGTCGGGCTCCCCGGTGTGGACGCAGTAGGGGCGGCCCGAGAGGTCGACCACGGCCTGCACCAGCGCCTCGTCGAGCGGCACGGTGGCGTCGCCGAAGCGGCGGATCCCGCGCTTGTCGCCGAGGGCCTCGCGCAGCGCCTGGCCGAGCACGATCGCGGTGTCCTCGACGGTGTGGTGGGCGTCGATGTGGAGGTCGCCCTCGGTCTGCACCGTCAGGTCGACCAGGGAGTGCCGGGCGAACGACGAGAGCATGTGGTCGTAGAAGCCGACGCCGGTGCTGACGTCGGCCCGGCCGGTGCCGTCGACGTCGAGCTCGACGAGGACCTTGGACTCCTTGGTCTCCCGCTCGATGCGTGCGGTCCTGCTCATCAGTGCTGTCCTTCCTCGACCCCGGCCGATGCCAGGACCTGCGTCAGTGCGTCACGGAACGCCGCCATCTCGGCGGGCGTGCCGATCGAGACCCGCAACCAGCCCTCGGGGCCGACCTCCCGGATCAGCACGCCCCGCTTCAGCAGACCCTCCCACACGGCGTGACGGTCCTCGAAGCGCCCGAAGAGCGCGAAGTTGGCGTCGCTGTCGGCGACCTCGAGCCCCTGCTCCCGGAGCCAGCGGACCGTCGCGTCGCGCTCCGCCCGGAGCTCGTCGACCTTGCCGAGCAGCTCGGGCGCGTGCCGCAGCGCGGCCAGCGCGACGGCCTGCGTCACGGCGGAGAGGTGGTAGGGCAGCCGGACGACGCGGATCGCGTCGCAGATCGAGGGGTCGGCGGCGAGGTAGCCCAGGCGGGCCCCCGCCAGCGCGAACGCCTTGCTCATCGTGCGCGTGACCACGAGGTTGCGGTGCCGCGGCAGGAGCTCGAGGGCGCTCGGGGTGCCGGCCCGCCGGAACTCGCCGTACGCCTCGTCGACGACCACGAGGCCGTGGTGGCCGCCCTCGGCGGCCGCCTCGCACAGCGTCGTCACCGCCTCGGGAGGCAGCGCGGTGCCGGTGGGGTTGTTGGGCGACGGCAGCAGCACGACCGACGGCCGCTGCTCGAGCACCAGCCTGCGGGCGCGGTCGAGGTCGAGCGAGAAGTCCTCCTCGCGGTGGCCGACCACCCAGCCCGTCAGCGAGTCGCGGGCGTACTCGGGGTACATCGAGTACGTCGGCGCGAAGCTCAGCGCCGTGCGCCCCGGGCCGCCGAAGGCCTGGAGGATCTGCAGCATCACCTCGTTGGACCCGTTGGCCGCCCACACCTGGTCAGCAGTGATCCCGGAGGGGGCGTCGCGGTCGAGGTAGGCCGCGAGCCCCTCGCGCAGCTCGGTGAACTCGCGGTCGGGGTAGCGGTTGAGGTCTCCGGCGGCCTCGGCCACCGCGGCGGCGATGTCGGCGACGCACTCGGGCGAGGGGCCGTAGGGGTTCTCGTTGACGTTGAGCTGCACCGGCACGTCGAGCTGGGGTGCGCCGTAGGGGCGCAGCCCTCGGAGCTCGGCGCGCAGGGGCGGCCAGCCGGTCGGCTCGTCGGCGAGCCCGGGGGTGGTCACCGGCGTCAGTCCTGCGCGAACCGGACGCGCACGGCGGCGCCGTGCCCCGGCAGGTCCTCGGCCTCGGCGAGGTTCGCGACGTGGTCGGCGACCTCGGCGAGGGCGTCGCGGGAGTACTCCACGACGTGCATCGACTTGGTGAAGGCACGCACCGACAGGCCCGACGAGTGGCACGCGCAGCCGGCGGTGGGCAGCACGTGGTTGGAGCCGGCGCAGTAGTCGCCCAGCGACACCGGTGCGTAGGAGCCGACGAACACCGCGCCCGCGTTGCGGACCCGCGCGGCGACGGCCGCGGCGTCGGCGGTCTGGATCTCGAGGTGCTCGGCGGCGTAGGCGTTGACGACGGCGAGGCCCTGCTCGACGTCGTCGACCAGCACGATGCCCGACTGTGGCCCGGCGAGCGAGGTGCGGATCCGCTCGGAGTGACGGGTCACGGAGACCTGCTTGTCGAGCTCGGCCTCGACCTCGTCGGCGAGCCGCTCCGACGGGGTCACCAGGACGCTGGCGGCCATCGGGTCGTGCTCGGACTGGCTGACCAGGTCCGCCGCGACGTGGGCGGCGTCGGCCGTGTCGTCGGCGAGCACCGCGATCTCGGTGGGACCGGCCTCGGAGTCGATGCCGACGACGCCCTTGAGCAGCCGCTTGGCCGCGACGGTGTAGATCGCACCGGGGCCGGTGACGAGGTCGACCGGCCGGCAGGGGCCCGCGCCGTAGGCGAACATCGCGACCGCCTGGGCGCCGCCCACGGCGTAGACCTCCTCGATCCCGAGCAGCGCGCAGGCGGCGAGGATCGTGGGGTGCGGCAGCCCGCCGTTGTCGGCGCGCGGCGACGAGGTGAGCGCGATCGACTCGACCCCGGCGACCTGCGCGGGGACGACGTTCATGACCACGGACGAGACCAGCGGCGCGATGCCGCCCGGCACGTAGAGCCCGACCCGGCCGACCGGCACCTTGCGGTGGGTCACCCGGGCGCCGGGCGCCAGGTCGGTCACGACGTCGCGCTCGAGCTCGGCCTCGCTCGTCGCGCGCAACCGGCGGATGGACTCCTCCAGGCCGGCGCGGACGGCGGGGTCGAGCTGCTCGAGGGCCTCGTGCGTGGCCTCGACCGGGACCCGGATGTCGGTCTGCTCGACGCCGTCGAACTGCCGCGAGAACTCGACGATCGCGTCGACGCCGCGCTCGCGCACGGCGTCGCAGATGGGCCGGACGACATGCTGCGCCGCCTCGACGTCGAACTCGGCGCGCGGCAGTGCGGTCCGGTAGTCGTCGGGGGCGGCAGCGCCGCGGAAGTCGAGCCGGCGGATCATGGACCGGATTCTACGGGGGCGGCGGGCGGGTCCCCGATTCGGTGACGGGGGCTGGACTACTGTCGCAGGCGTGACCGAGCCGCTCCCGATGTTCCCGCTGAACACCGTGCTGTTCCCGGGTGTGAGTGTGCCGCTGCGGGTCTTCGAGGACCGCTACCGCGCCCTGGTGCACCACCTGCTGCGCATCCCGGACGACACCGAGCGGGTCTTCGGCTCCGTCGGCATCCGGGAGGGGTACGAGGTCGGCGACCACGGCGCCCAGTCGCTGTTCCGGGTCGGCTGCCGGGTCAAGCTCAGCGAGGTGCAGCCGCACCCCGACGGCACCTTCGACATCGTCGCGGTCGGCCTCGAGCGCATCGGGCTCGAGCGCCTCGACACCGGCGGACTCTTCCCCGTCGGCCACGTCGTCGACCTGCCCGAGGAGCACGCCCCGGTCCCCGAGGAGCTGGCCGAGCGGGCGCGTGCGACGTTCGCGGCCTACCGGGTGGCGCTCGGAACCTTCAGCGAGGACCCATTCCCCGGCGAGCTCCCTCGTGACCCGGCGTACCTGTCGTGGACCCTGGCGGCGCTGGCCCCGCTGCCGCTGCAGGAGCGGCAGCGGCTGCTCGAGGCCGAGGACGCCGGGCTCCGGCTGAGCCTGGTCACCGACCTGCTGCGCCGCGAGCTGCGCGCGATGAACGTCATCCCGTCGCTGCCCGCCACCCAGGTGGCGCGGACCCGCTGGTCGCCGAACTAGGGGACACGTTGGGCAGGAAGAAGGTGGCCGGCGGCACGCCGGCGACGGTGGCCCTGACCCGCGCCGGGGTCGCGTTCACGCTGCACCCCTACGAGCACGACTCGCGGGCGGCGTCGTACGGCCTCGAGGCCGCCGAGGCGCTCGGCGTCGACCCGGCCCGGGTGTTCAAGACCCTGATGGCCTCGCTCGACGGCCGGCTGGTGGTCGGGGTCGTCCCGGTGTCCGGCCAGCTCGACCTGAAGGCGCTCGCCCGGGCGCTCGGCGGCAGCCGCGCGGCCATGGCAGACGTCGCGGCCGCCGAGCGGGCCACCGGCTACGTCGCCGGAGGCATCGCCCCCGTCGGTCAGAAGCGGGCCCACCCCACGGTGGTGGACGCGTCCGCGACCGACCACCCGACGGTCTTCGTCTCCGCGGGGCGTCGCGGACTCGACGTCGAGCTGGCCCCGGCGGACCTCGTCGCGGTCGCCGGGGCGCTGCTCGCGCCGATCAGCCGGGCCTGAGCCCGGCCCGGGGTCAGTCGGTGGTGACCCGCAGCATCGAGTGCGCGGTGTCGCCGTCGATCCAGCCGCTGATGCCGAGCCCCTCGAGCGGCTCGAGGTTCTCCTGGGCCTCCGGATCGCCGGAGGCCAGCTCGGCGAGCCAGTTGTCGCTGCCGTCGAAGTCCAGGAAGAAGATCGCGACCGCGCGGTCGGCCTCACGAACGACGTTCTGGAACGTGTCCGTGTCACCGAGCCCGCCGTCGCCGGCCAGGCTGCTGACGTAGTCGGCGTTGAAGCCGAACGCGATGGTGTCGCCCTCGGACTCGCTCGCGATCTCCGGGCCCCCCTCGGCCGCGATGGCCGTCTGGAGCTTGCCGAGCACTCCCTCGACCGCCGGCGGGTCGCCCTGCACCTTGAAGCCGAACGGGATGTCGCTGCCGTCGCTGCTGGCGAAGAACGCCTCCGGGTCGAAGTCGCCGCCGAGGGCGAAGGCCGCGGAATCCCCGAAGAGGGTCTCGATGTCCTCGGGCAACGCGAGACCCGTCTCGGCCTCCGCCATGGCGAGGAGGTCGTCGACCGACATGCCGCCGCCCGCGCCGGCCGCGAACTGGTCGAGCCAGGTCTGGAGCCAGCCGTCGGCGAGCCCGGCGCCGACGGCGACCACGGTGTCGGACGGCAGCGTCGTGACGACGTCGGCACCCTCCTCGGCGTAGAAGCCCTCGGACATGGCGGCGTCGACGGCCGCCTCGACCTCGAGCGCCCCGTCGTCGAAGCGGACCGACACGGCCATGCCGCTGAAGTCCTCGAGCAGGGTGCGCAGCTCCTCGGGCACCTCGCTGTCGGGCAGCCCGGGCTCGGACAGCTCGGGGTCGAAGAGGTCCTCGCCCGATCCGACCACGCCGGGCATGCCGCCGTAGGCACCGAGGCCCATCAGCCCGCTCATGCCGTCGAGGAGGTGGCGTCCGGCCTCCGGGGCGGCGTACATCGTGATGACGCCGGGGTCGCCGGCGGCCTCGGTCCAGCGCTGGAAGTCCTCGTCGTCGGCGAGGGTGCCGTCCGCGCGGGCGTCCACGACCTCCTGGGCCAGGTCGTCGGTCTCGGCGACGACGGCCCACTCGCCCTCGACCACCCAGCCGGGGCTGTCGGTGTCGCCGGTGCAGTCGCGCAGTGCCGCCAGGCCGTCCTCGGCGGCGTCGACGTCGGACACCTGCAGCACCATGGCGGGCTCGGGCTTCCCCTCCCCCAGCTCGACGGCTGCCACGGCCATGCGGTGGCCGAGCCACGGCTCCACGTCGGCGGCGTAGTCGAGGTCCTCGCAGGCGTCGGTCAGGCCGTCCTCGAAGAGCCGCTGGCGGATGTCGTCGTCGGCGTCGAGGCCGAGCTCCTCCTTGAAGGCGGGGAACTTGTTGAGCATCCGGATCGCCTCGACCTTCTGGCTCCCGCTCGGGTCCAGGTCGACGCCGGCGTAGCCGAGGGTCCCCGCCGGGAGCGCCTCCGCGGGCTGGGACCCGGTGGTCGACCACCACGAGAGCGCCCAGGCGCCGCCACCGACGAGCGCCAGCGCGCCGACGACGCCGCCGGCGACCAGGGCGCGGCGCTTGCCGCCGCGGGGGGTCCGTGGCTCGCGGGCCAGCGGCTCGCCGCCGCCCTGCTCGAGGTACTCGGGGCCGTTCGGGCCGGTCGGCTGGTTGGTGGACACGGTGCTACCCCCTGGAGGTCTTGCCTGGCTGGTCGTATCTGTGTGACGCGCGGGTGGCGCGCTCCGTTCCCCGGCTTCGAGGCTAGCGCGGCCGTTGTGTCACCGCGGCGGTTTGCGGTGACGGGTGAAGCCGACGAAGACGGCGACGAGTCCCACCAGGGCACCGGTGGGCAGCGCCGTGAACGGGCTGCGCCCGACGACGTCGAGGTCGCCGGGAACGGGTGTGCGGTCGGGCGCCGTGCGGGCGACCACCGCCGGGTCGGGCGGGTCGAGGGCGAGGCCGACCCGCCACATCAGCCACGCGGCGAGCACGGACCCGACGACAGTCGCGCCGAGCGTGACGAGCTCGTGGTCGGGCAGGAGCAGCGCCACGGCCACCCCGAGCAGCAGGCCGACGGCCGCGCCGACGAGGACGTAGAGGGCGGTCCCGGAGAACTCCGACCCGAGAGCCTCGCTGTCGAGCAGCCACTGGCCGTCGATCGCGACGCCCTGCTGCGGGGTCCAGAGCCACTCCCAGAGCACGCCGGCCAGGGCTCCCCCGGCGGCGAACGCGGCGACGACGACCACCGCCTGGGCGGGAGCGGACAGGCGGCCGCGGGTCAGCTGGTCAGGCACCCGGGCCCCAGCAGCTGCTTGAGGTCGGCGAAGAGGGCCGGGCTCGGGGTGACCCGCAGCCGGTCGTCGAGCCGCATCACCTTCGTGGAGTCGCGGGCCAGCAGGCGCAGCCGCACCTCGGTCATGCCGGGGTGGGTGCCGAGGACGTCGCGGAGCTGCTCCACGACGGGGCCGGTGCAGCGGGTCGAGGGCAGGCTGATCACCACCGGGCCCGAGGGACCGTCGGAGATGTCGGGGACGCTGACCTCCTGCCCGTGCAGCTCGGGCTGGTCCTTGCTGCGGGAGAGGCGGCCCTTCACCGTGATGATGGCGTCCTCGACGAGGTGGGGGCTCGCGAGCTGGTAGGCGCTCGGGAACAGCAGCACGTCGATGGCGCCGTCGAGGTCCTCGAGGGTCACCATCGCCCACGCGTCGCCGCGCTTGGTGATCTTGCGCTGCACCGACGTCACCAGCCCGCTGATGGTGATGGTCGCGCCGTCGGGCCGCTCCTCGTCGAGCATCAGCTGGCCGATGGTGCAGTCGGTGCCGTTGGCCAGGACGTGCTCGAGGCCGAGCAGCGGGTGGTCGGAGACGTAGAGGCCGAGCATGTCGCGCTCGTGACCGAGCAGCGTCATCTTGTCCCACTCGTCGATGTCGGGCACCGGGACCGCGAGCGAGAACGCCGCCTCGCTGGTCGGCTCGAGCGCGTCGAAGAGGGAGTCCTGTCCGACACCCGAGTCGCGCTTCATCGTCGCGTAGCGGTCGGCGGCCTCCTCGTGGATGGCCACCAGCGCCTTGCGCCGGTGCTTCATCTCGTCGAACGCGCCGGCCTTCACCAGCGACTCGATGACCCGCTTGTTGCACACCACGGCCGGCACCTTGTCGAGGAAGTCGTTGAAGTCCTCGTAGCGGCCCTTCTCCTCGCGGGCGCGCACGATCTCGGCGACGACGTTGCCGCCGACGTTGCGGATCGCGCTGAGGCCGAAGCGGACGTCGCGCTCGACCGGGGTGAAGTTGGAGGCGGACTCGTTGACGTCGGGCGGCAGCACCCGGATCTTCATCCGGCGGCACTCGTTGAGGTAGATCGCCGACTTGTCCTTGTCGTCCTTGACCGAGGTCAGCAGCGCGGCCATGTACTCGGCGGGGTAGTTGGCCTTGAGGTAGGCCGTCCAGTAGGAGACGAGGCCGTAGGCGGCGGAGTGCGCCTTGTTGAACGCGTAGTCGGAGAACGGCAGCAGGATCTCCCACAGCGTCTTGACCGCCGCCATGGAGTAGCCCCGCTCCGTCATGCCGGCGGAGAAGGTCTCGAACTGCTTGTCCAGCTCCTCCTTCTTCTTCTTGCCCATGGCCCGGCGGAGCAGGTCCGCCTGTCCGAGCGTGTAGCCCGCGAGCTTCTGGGCGATCGCCATGACCTGCTCCTGGTAGACGATCAGGCCGTAGGTCTCGCCCAGGATGTCCTCGAGCGGCTCGGCCAGCTCGGGGTGGATCGGCACGACCTCCTCGCGGCCGGTCTTGCGGCGGGCGTACTTGTTGTGGGAGTCCGCGCCCATGGGACCTGGCCGGTAGAGCGCACCCACGGCGGAGATGTCCTCGAAGCAGTCGGGGCGCATCGAGCGCAGCAGGGCCCGCATCGGGCCGCCGTCGAGCTGGAACACCCCGAGGGTGTCGCCGCGCTGCAGCAGCTCGTAGGTCTTCGGGTCGGTCAGCGGCAGCTCCTCGAGGACCACCTGCTCACCCCGGTTGGCCGCGATGTTCTTGACGGCGTCGTCGAGCACCGTGAGGTTGCGGAGCCCGAGGAAGTCCATCTTGATGAGGCCGAGCGTCTCGCAGGTCGGGTAGTCGAACTGCGTGATCATGGCGCCGTCGGAAGGCCGCTTGAGCAGCGGGATGACGTCGACGAGCGGCTCGCTCGACATGATGACGCCGGCGGCGTGGACGCCCCACTGGCGCTTCAGGCCCTCGATGCCGATGGCGGTGTCGACGACCCGCTTCACGTCGGCGTCGCTGTCGTAGAGCGACCGGAACTCGCCGCCCTCGGAGTAGCGCTTGTGCTGCGGGTCGAAGATGTCCTGGAGCGGAACGTCCTTGCCCATCACCGCGGCCGGCATCGCCTTGGTGATCCGGTCGCCCATCGCGAACGGGTAGCCGAGGATCCGCGAGGAGTCCTTGACCGCCTGCTTCGCCTTGATGGTGCCGTAGGTGACGATGTAGGACACGCGGTCGTCGCCGTACTTCTCGGTGACGTAGCGGATGACCTCGCTGCGCCGACGCTCGTCGAAGTCGATGTCGAAGTCGGGCATCGAGACGCGGTCGGGGTTCAGGAACCGCTCGAAGATCAGGCCGTGCTCGAGCGGGTCGAGGTCGGTGATCCGCAGGGCGTAGGCGACCATCGAGCCCGCGCCGGAGCCACGGCCGGGACCGACGCGGATCCCGTTGTCCTTGGCCCAGTTGATGAAGTCGGCGACCACGAGGAAGTAGCCCGGGAAGCCCATCTGGGTGATGACGCCGAGCTCGAACTCGGCCTGCTTGCGGACCTTGTCCGGGACGCCGGCCGGGTAGCGGAAGTCGAGGCCACGCTCGACCTCCTTGACCAGCCAGGAGTCCTCGTTCTCGCCAGGGGGGCAGGGGAACCGGGGCATGTAGGTGCCGACGCCCTCGCTGAACTTCACGTCGCAGCGCTCGGCGATCAGCAGGGTGTTGTCGCACGCCTCGCGGAGCTGGTACCGGTCGGCCCACAGGGCGCGCATCTCGGCGGCGGACTTGAGGTAGTAGCCGTCGCCGCTAAAGGCGAACCGTTGGCCCGGCCCGTCGCCCGCAGGGATGTCCATGGTCGAGCCGGAGTTGATGCAGAGCAGGTGCTCCTGCGCCTTCGCGTCGGCCTGGTCGACGTAGTGGGAGTCGTTGGTGGCCAGCAGCGGGATCTGCAGGTCCTTGGCGAGCCGGAGCAGCCCGTCGCGGACGCGGTTCTCGATGTCGAGGCCGTGGTCCATCAGCTCGAGGAAGTAGTTCTCCCGGCCGAGGATGTCCTGGAAGTCGCCGGCGGTCTGCCGCGCCGCCTCGTAGTTGCCGTAGCGCAGGTGGACCTGCACCTCGCCGGACGGGCAGCCGGTGGTGCCGATGATGCCGGCGCTGTGCTGGGCGAGGAGCTCGCGGTCCATGCGGGGGTGCTTGAAGAAGCCGTCGCGCCAGGCGCCGGTCGAGAGCCGGAAGAGGTTGTGCATGCCCTCTGTGGACTCGGACAGCAGCGTCATGTGGGTGTAGGCACCGCGGGCCGAGACGTCGTCGGGGCCGCCGTCGTAGAAGTTGACGCCCTTGCGCTCGAAGCGGGAGATGTTGGGCGCGAAGTAGGCCTCGATGCCGATGATCGGCTTGACCCCGGCGGCGTTCGCCTTCTTGTAGAACTCGTAGGCGCCGAACACGTTGCCGTGGTCGGTCATCGCCACCGCCGGCATCCCGAGCTGGGCCGCCCGCTCCGTGAGAGCACCCAGCCGCGCCGCGCCGTCGAGCATGGAGTACTCGGTGTGGACGTGGAGGTGGACGAAGGAGTCGGACGTCCCGGTGGTCATGGGGTGGAGGCGCTCCTGCAAGGTCGGGCTGGCGGTTGGTGCGGGTGGATCGGGCATGCGGCAGCGGTCCGACGCTGGCATCGGCGACCGTCCTGGGGAAGGACGCCAGCCTACGGGAACCGGTCAGGCCATCGTGGCAGGGCGCACCGACAGCCCTGGCTGCCACTCCATCCGGATGTCCGGGGCCTTCTCCTCGTTGTCCGCGCCGTCGGTGCGCTCCACCTCGACCAGCCCGTGCCGGCGGTAGAACGTGCGCGCGGGCTCGTTGACCTCGAAGACCCACAGCCCGAACCCGGCGGGGCACCGTGCCTTGGCGACGCCCAGGAGGGCGCTGCCGATGCCGCGTCCGGCGTGCTCGGGCAGGACGTAGAGGTCGTCGAGCCAGTCGTCGGCGAGCCGGGCGTAGCCGGCCGGCTCGTCCTCGACGAGGGCGAGCCACACCTCGTCGCTCGCGAGCCGGCCGCGCAGCCACTCCCGGACCTCGTGGTCGGGGTGGATGCCCGGCGGCATCGGGGCCGCCCGGCGCGCGCCGAGGTGGATGTCGGCCACCGCGTCCGCGTCCGCCGTGGTGGCCGGGCGCAGCACGAGGGCGAGGTCGGCGCTGCCGTCAGTGAGCGTCACGGATGACCTCGAGGGCGTGCGCGAGGTCGTCGGGGTACGTCGACTCGTACTCGACGTACTCGCCGGTGTCGGGGTGCTCGAAGCCGAGGCGGACGGCGTGCAGCCACTGCCGCTCCAGCTCGAGCCGGCGGGCCAGGACCGGGTCCGCGCCGTAGGTGATGTCCCCCACGCACGGGTGCTTGAGCGCGGCCATGTGGACCCGGATCTGGTGGGTGCGACCGGTCTCGAGGTGGATCTCGAGCAGGCTGGCGAAGCGGTGCGCCTCGAGCGTCTCGTAGTGGGTGACGCTGTGGCGGCCGTCGGCCATCACCGCGAACTTGTAGTCGGCCTTGGGGTGGCGCCCGATCGGCGCGTCGATGGTGCCCTCGAGCGGGTCGGGGTGTCCCTGCACGAGCGCGTGGTACGTCTTGTCGACGGTGCGCTGGCGGAAGGCGTTCTTGAGCAGCGAGTAGGCGTGCTCGGACTTGCAGATCACCATGACGCCGGACGTGCCGACGTCGAGCCGCTGCACGATCCCCTGCCGCTCCGAGGCGCCGCTCGTCGCGATCCGGAAGCCGGCGCCGGCGAGGTGGCCGACGACGGTGGGACCGTTCCAGCCCGGCGACGGGTGGACGGCGACCCCCACCGGCTTGTCGATGACCACGATGGAGTCGTCGTCGTGGATGATCCGGATGCCCTCGACCACCTCGGGTACGACCTCGAGCGGGTCGGCCTCGACCGGGATCGTGACGTCGAGCACGGCGCCGGGCAGCACCCGGTCGCTCTTGGCGACGGGCGTGCCGTCGAGCAGCACGAGGCCCTCGCCGATCAGCTCGGCCGCCCGGGTCCGGGAGAACCCGAAGAGCCGGGCCAGGGCGGCATCGATCCGCTCCCCCGCCAGGCCCTCCGGCACCGGCAGCACCCGGTGGTCGGCGGTGCGGGTCACGACTCGCTCCCGCTCTCGTCGCGACCCTTCTCGCGCGTCCCGTCCAGCCGGATCCCGCGGAAGGCCTGCAGCAGGATCAGGCCCGCCGCGACGTTGATGCAGATGTCGGCGACGTTGAACACCGGCCAGTTCGGCAGCTGGAGCATGTCGATGACGTGCCCCCGCATGGGCGCCGGGTCGCGGATGATGCGGTCGGTGAGGTTCCCCGCCACACCGGCGAGCAGCAGCCCCAGGGTGAACGCCCACAGGCGCGTCCCGACCCGCCGGACCAGGACGAGCACCACGATCACCGCGACGATCGCCAGCACGGTCAGCGCGAAGGTGTACTGCGTGCCGGTGCTGAAGGCCGCGCCCGGGTTGCGCACGAGGTGCAGCACCAGGAACTGGCCGAGCACCTCGACGTCGCCGTCGCGCAGGTGGCGGAGGGCGAGCGCCTTGGTCACCTGGTCGACGGCGTAAGCCGCGACGGCGACTCCCGCGAACAGCGCGAGGAGTCGCGCCGGAATGCGGTGGGGCTGGTGGGGCCGGGGGTCTTCGGTGTCGCTCAGCGACGTTCCTCGCGCTGCTTGCATGTCATGCACAGTGTGGCACGCGGGAAGGCCATCACCCGCATCTTGCCGATGGGGTTCCCGCAGGACTCGCAGATGCCGTAGGAGCCGTCGGCGATCCGTGCGAGGGCGCGGTCGATCTGCGCGAGCTTCTCGCGCTCGTTGTTGACGACGCTCAGCTCGTGGTCGCGCTCGAAGCTGGTGGCGCCCATGTCCGCCTGGTCCTGGCCGGCGCCGTCGCCGGCGTCGCGCATGAGCCCGGCGAGCTCCTCCTCCTGGGCGGTCAGCGTCGCGACCACCTTGTCGCGGAGGGTGTGGAGCTCGTCGAGGACCTCCTTCAGCTCGGCCTTGGTCCAGGCGCCCTCGCCCTCCTTGACCTTGAGCGTGCCGGCCTTCTCGGGGGCGGCCTTCGTGGCCGCTGCTGCCTTCTTCGTCACGGCTGCCTTCTTCGTGGTCGCGGTGGTCTTCTTGGTCGGAGCCGCCTTGGTCGCAGCAGCGGTCTTCTTCGTGGCGGGAGCGGCCTTCTTGGCCGCAGCCTTCTTGGCCGGTGCGGCCTTCTTGGCCGGTGCAGCCTTCTTGGCCGGCGCAGCCTTCTTGGCCGGCGCAGCCTTCTTCGCAGTCGCCTTCGTGGCCGGCGCGGCCTTCTTCGCCGCGGTCTTCTTGGCGGGCGCGGCCTTCTTCGCAGTCGCCTTCGTGGCCGGCGCGGCCTTCTTCGCCGCAGCCTTCTTGGCGGGCGCGGCCTTCCGAGCCGCAGCCTTCCGAGCCGCAGCCTTCTTGGCCGGCGCAGCCTTCCTCGCCGCTGTCTTCGTGGCCGGGGAAGCCTTCTTCGTGGTGGTGGCGGCACCTCCGCCGGCCGGCGCGGAGCCGTTGGCAGCGCTCTTGCTCCCCGAGCGGCGCGGGATCATCTTCCGGGCCGCGGACGCGGCGGTGCTGGCGAGCGACTTCCTGGTGCTGCGAGCCATGGGGCTGTGCCTTCCTCGAGCCGGCGCACGATGTGGCAGGGGCCACAGCGTGGTCGGGAGGGTAGCCCGTCACAAGGGGCGCTTCAAACCGCCGCGCCCGCAAATACACCACGCGGCCGACCCGGTGTCCGGGACGGCCGCGTGATCGGGATGCGTGAGGTCAGCCCTCGTCGTCACCGAGGATCGAACGCAGGCGCTTCGGGGCAGGCGGCTCGTGGCCGGCCTGGCCGTTGTCGCTGGGCTGCTCGAGCGCCTCGAGCTGCTGGGTGAAGTAGCTGCGCAGCCGCGAGCGGTACTCCCGCTCGAACGCCCGCAGGTTCTCCACGTCGGTGTTGAGCTTGTCGCGCTCCTTCTCGAGGTCGCCGAACATCTGCTGGCGACGCTCGGCGGTCTCGGAGTCGAGCATCTGAGCACGGGCCCGGGCGTCCGCCTCGAGGCGGTCGGCCTTGCCCTTGGACTCGGACTCCAGCCGCTCGGCCTTGGTGCGGGCCTCGCCGACGATGCGGTCGGCCTCGTTCTTGGCCTCCTCGACGAGCTCGTCCGCGTTGCGGGTGGCGATCTCGAGCAGGCGGGCCGCCGCGTTGGAGGCGTCCGGCACGGTCTCGACGCGGATGGTCTCGACCGAGGAGGCGGCCACGGCCGGGGTCGGCTCGGGTGCCTTCTCCACCTTCGGCGGCTCGACCGGCTTGGGGGCCGGCGTCGGCGTCGGCGTCGGCGCGGCGCCGCCGGACTGAGCAGCGGAGAGCTTGGCCCGGAGGTCGTCGTTCTCCTTGGTGAGCCGCGCGAGCTCGGCCTCCACCTCGTCGAGGAACTGGTCGACCTCCCCCATGTCGTAGCCCTCGCGGAGCCGGACTGGAGTAAAGCGCTTGTTGCTCACGTCCTCAGGCGTCAGCGGCATGACCTCACCCATTCATTGTCGGAGAACTTGAAGTTCTGTCGTGGGAACAATAGCGCCTGAGCTTCAGCGGGGTCAGGCAGCCCTTGTCAGGACGGCAACACCATGTCAGCAGGACAACACGGTGTCACACGCGCGGGGGGTCAGACGAGGAACACGCCCGCGGTGACCTGCAGCGCCACGTAGGCCGCCACGAGGACGATCAGGAAGCTGAGGTCGAGGGCGATGCTCCCGATCCGCAGCGGCGGGATGACCCGGCGCAGCGCCTTGATCGGCGGATCGGTCGCCGAGTAGACGACCTCGAGCACGACCAGCAACGGTCCTCTCGGGGACCACGAGCGGGCGAACACCTGGATCCAGTCGACGACGAAGCGCACCCACAGCAGCGCGATGAAGATCCACAGGGCGGTGTAGAGGATGCTGCCGACGACGTACATCAGGGGGAAGGCTCTGTTCTGGCTCGGGTCCGGGAACTGCGGGGTCAGCTCTGGTTGAAGAACCCGCCCTCGGCGATGCGCTGCTTGTCCTCGGCAGCCACCGTCACGTTGGGCGGGGAGAGCAGGAAGACCTTGTTGGTCACGCGCTCGATGGTGCCACGCGTGGCAAACACCAGACCGGCGGCGAAGTCGACCAGACGCTTGGCGTCGTTGTCGTCCATCTCCGAGAGGTTCATGATCACCGGGGTGCCGTCGCGGAAGTTCTCGCCGACGGTGCGGGCCTCGTTGTAGGTGCGCGGGTGCAGGGTCGTGATGCGTGACAATTCGGCAACCACTCCGGTGGGTCCCGAGGCCGGACGACGGCGCTCGGCGAGGTCGGACACGGGGGCAGGGCGGGGTTCCCGGGCCTGGGGGGCACGGCCGGCGACGACCGGGGTCGCGTCGGTCGTGTCGTGCTCGGCGTCGTAGTCGTCGTACCGGCCGGTGTCCTCGAGCAGGCCGAGGTACTCCCCGATCCTGCGCATCGCGCCGCTCATGACAGATGTCCTCCGGAACTCCTGCACCCCCGTGGGGGCGCTCCTTGTTGTCGTGACACTAACTGACGGGGGGCCGCGATCCGAGGATCGCGGAGCCGACGCGCACGTGTGTCGCACCCACGCGTACGGCGTGCTCGAGGTCGCCGCTCATCCCCGCCGAGAGCCATTCGGCGTCGGGGTGGTCGACGAGCAGGTCGCGGCGCACCGCGGCCAGTCGCGCGAAGGCCCCGGCAGGGTCCTCGCCGAGCGGCGCCACGGCCATCAGGCCTCGCAGCCGCAGGTGCCCGGCGGCGGACACCGCGTCCGCCAGGGCTGGCAGGTCGGCGGGAGCGGCACCTGCCCGGCCCGTCGCGTCGGGCGGGTCGAGGCTGACCTGCAGGAGGCAGTCGACGGGGCGTCCGCGTGAGGCCGCACCCTCGTCGAGGCGCTTGACCAGCTTGACCCTGTCGACGGACTCGACGACGTCGGCGTACCGGGCGACCGCGGCCGCCTTGTTGCTCTGCAGCCCGCCGATGAAGTGCCAGGTCAGGCCGGTCAGGCCACGCTCGGCGCACTCGGCGGCCTTGGCCTCGGCCTCCTGGTGGCGGTTCTCGCCGACGTCGGTCACCCCGAGGTCGGCGAGCAGCTCGACGTCGGAGAACGGGAAGAACTTGGTCACGACGACGAGGCGGACCCCGCCGGGATCGCGGTCGACGTCGTCGCAGGCACGGGCGATCCGTTCGCGCACCGAGGCCAGGCCGGCGGCGACCTCCTGACGCCGCGCGCTCACGACCCCGCCCCCCGCAGTCGCACCAGGCCGGCCAGCCGGCCGGCCCCGCGCCCGTCGCGACGGTGGGAGTAGAGGTCGGCGGACTCGCGCGTGCAACGGGAGACGTCGACCACCGCGGCGCCGGCGGCCTCCAGCTGGCCGCGGACGCCGGCACCCAGGTCGAGGGCGGGCGTCCCCCACGACGTGGTGGCGGCCGTGGCGGGCACTGCGGCGGCGACCTCCGCCTGCATCTCGGCGGGCACCTCGTAGCAGGAGCCGCACACGTGCGGGCCGATCCACGCGGTGACGTCGGTGGCGCCGAGCTCACGCATCCGCTCGACCGTGCGCCGCACCACGCCCGAGGCGACGCCCATGCGGCCGGCGTGGGCCGCGCCGACGACCCCGGCCCGGGGGTCGGCGAGCAGCACCGGCACGCAGTCGGCGGCCCGGACCGCGAGCACCACCCCGGGCGTCGCGGACACGATCGCGTCGGCGTCGGGCCGCGTCCACTCCCCCGGGACGTCGGTCACGGTGACCACCTCGGCCCCGTGGACCTGGTGGAGGTCGGCGAGCAGGTCACCCGGCGCGAAGTCGTCGAGGACCCGGCGCAGGTTGTCGGCAACCGACTGCGGTTCGTCGTCCCCCTCGAGCGCGAGGTTCAGCGAGTCGAAGGGAGCGCCGCTGACCCCGCCGTGCCGGTCGGTGAAGGCGAGGTCGACCGGGCTGTCGGCGGGGCCGTGCGTGGTGCGGAAGGCGTACAAGCGACCTACTTGAGGAAGTCCGGCACGTCCAGGTCGTCGTCGTCGAACTGGACCGGACGGGGCTGCTGCCGCGGCGGCTGCGGGGCGCCGGCCTGCTCCTGGCGGGCCGGGGTGCCGACGGGGGTGCGGGCCGGCTGCTGCTGCGGCTGCGCGGCCGACTGCTGCGACTGGCCCTGCGTCGGGGAGGCCTCCGGGGCCCGGGTCGCGGTCTGCGGTGCCGACTGGGAGGCGATCTGCTGGGCGGCCGCCTTGGTCTCGGCCTGGGTCTGCTGCGGCCGCTGCTCACGGCGCAGGACCGTGCCCTCGTGGCGGCGCTGCGGCATCCCGCCGTCGAAGCCCGCGGCGATCACGGTCACCCGCACCTCGTCGCCGAGCGCATCGTCGATGGTCGCACCGAAGATGATGTTCGCCTCGTTGTGGGCGGACTGGGAGACGAGCGCCGCGGCCTCGTTGATCTCGAAGAGGCCGAGGTCGGAGCCGCCGGCGATCGAGAGCAGCACGCCGTGCGCACCCTCGATCGAGGCCTCGAGCAGCGGCGAGGAGACGGCCATCTCGGCGGCGGCGACCGCACGGTCCTCGCCCCGGGCCGAGCCGATGCCCATCAGCGCGGAGCCGGCGTTGGCCATGACCGACTTCACGTCGGCGAAGTCGAGGTTGATCAGGCCCGGCGTGGTGATCAGGTCGGTGATGCCCGAGACGCCCTGGAGCAGCACCTGGTCGGCCTGCTTGAACGCGTCGAGGACCGAGACGTTGCGGTCGCTGATCGACAGCAGCCGGTCGTTGGGGATCACGATGAGGGTGTCGACCTCCTCGCGCAGCCGCGCGATGCCCTCCTCGGCCGAGTTGGCGCGACGGCGGCCCTCGAACGCGAACGGGCGGGTCACGACGCCGATGGTCAGGGCGCCGAGCGACCGGGCGATCCGGGCGACGACCGGCGCGCCGCCGGTGCCGGTGCCGCCGCCCTCGCCCGCGGTGACGAAGACCATGTCGGCCCCCTTGAGGACCTCCTCGATCTCGTCGGAGTGGTCCTCGGCGGCCTTGGCGCCGACCTCCGGGTTGGCGCCGGCGCCGAGACCGCGGGTGAGCTCGCGGCCGATGTCGAGCTTCACGTCCGCGTCGGACATGAGCAGGGCCTGCGCGTCGGTGTTGATCGCGATGAACTCGACGCCCTTGAGCCCGACCTCGATCATCCGGTTGACGGCGTTCACCCCGCCGCCGCCGATGCCGACGACCTTGATGATGGCCAGGTAGTTCTGAGCTGCTGCCATGTCGGCTTGCCTCTCGTGATCGTGCCCGGCGGCGCCGGTGCTGTGGTCGGTTCGGGAGCTGTGGTCTTCGGGCGACTCCGGGCCGGAAACCGTAACCCTGAGCCTGAGGGTTATAGTTATGTCAACCTGTCGTCGGGGACGACAGTAGGAGCCGGGACGCCCCCAGCCGTGGAGACACGCCCGCGTGTCGCGCGAATTGTC
Organism: Nocardioides sp. GCM10027114; assembly: GCF_042659625.1. NCBI lineage: Bacteria > Bacillati > Actinomycetota > Actinomycetes > Propionibacteriales > Nocardioidaceae > Nocardioides > Nocardioides sp. GCM10027114. The sequence goes on along the minus strand of NZ_JBHSSS010000006.1, from coordinate 50,596 downwards.
CGGGCGCGACCGCGCGACCGGTCAGCTCGAGGTGGTGGGCTGGCCGGGGACGCTCACGTCGTACACCTGGCCGGGCTGGCGCAGCAGCGGCACCAGCACCAGTGCCTTCTGCTCGGAGTCCTCCGCGCTCCCCCACACGACCTCACGGCCGTCACGCAGCGCGAGGCTGATCTGGTCGACGGTCGCCACCTCGACGTGGTCGACGCGCCCGGCGAGGTCGTCGGGCAGCGAGGCCACCACCCGGGCGGCCTCGCGCAGCGCCTCCGCCCCGGTGTCGGGCGCGGTGCGCACGGTCGGCAGATCGGCGGGCGCGGTGGCGAACTCGCGGAACACGACACCGTCGAGGTCCATGCCGCGCGCCTGTCCCCCGATCACCACCACGGCGATCGCCTCGCGCTCCTCGACGGTGACGAGGACCTCGTCGGGCCACCGCCGGGTGACCTCGGCCTCGCGGACCCAGGCCATCGCCTCGACCCGCGCCCGGACGGCCGTGAGGTCGACCCGGGCGAGTGGCTCCCCGCTCGGCACGGCGGCGGCACGCCGCACCTGCGCCGGGTCGAGCTCGTCGGTGCCGGCCACGGCCACGGAGCCGACGGCCAGCACGGAGGAGAAGAAGACCAGCCAGACCCCGGCCCCCACGAGGCCGGTCACCGCGACGGCGCCGGCGACGTAGCGCCAGGCCAGCCAACGGCGGGCCCACTGCCGGCGCGCAAAACGGCGCCGCGACCGCAGGTCGACCGCGGCCGGGTCGGTCTCAGGCACGGTCGCGGTCCCCGAGCAGCGCGAGCAGGCGCGGGCCGACCTCGGTGACGCTGCCGGCTCCGAGGGTGAGCACGAGGTCGCCGGGCCGGGCGCGGGCCGCCAGCGCGGCGGGCGCGTCGGTCAGGTCGGCGACGAACTCGACCCGGTCCGTGGGCAGCGGCACGGCGTCGGCCACGAGGCGGCCGGTGACCGCCGGGTCGGGCTCCTCCCGGGCGACGTAGACGTCGAGCACGACGACCTCGTCGGCGGCGCCGAGCGCCTCCCCCATCGCCTCGCCGAAGATGCGCGTGCGGGAGACGAGGTGGGGCTGGAACGCCACGACGACCCGGCCCTCGCCCGCCACCGCCCGCGCGGCCGCGAGGTCGCCCGCGATCTCGACGGGCTGGTGGGCGTAGCTGTCGTAGACGCGGACCCCGGCGGCCTCGCCCTTGGCCTCCATCCGGCGGCCCGAGCCGGTGAACCCCTCGAGCCCCTCCCGCAGCCGCTCGAACGGCAGCCCCAGCCGCAGCCCGACGGCGAGCGCGGCCAGCGCGTCCAGCACGTAGTGCCGCCCGGGGATCCGCAGGGTCACCCGGCCGAGCTCGCGACCGTCCTCGTGGACGGTGAACGACGAGGTGGTGCCGGCGAAGGCGAGGTCGGTGGCCCGCACGTCGGCACCCGCGCCCTCCCCGACCCGCACCGCGGCCAGCCCACGACGCTCCGCCTCGTCGGCGAGCGCGGCGGCGCCGGGGTCGTCAGCGCAGACGACGAGGAACCCGTCGCGGTCGATCCGGTCGAGGAAGTCGGCGAAGGCCTGCCGGTAGGCCTCCTCGGTCCCCCAGGTGTCGAGGTGGTCGGCCAGCACGTTGGTGACGATCGCGGCGTGCGGCTCGTAGACCAGGAAGGCGCCGTCGCTCTCGTCGGCCTCGGCGACGAACAGGTCGCCGGCGCCCGCGTCGGCGTTGCGGCCGGTCGTGGTCAGCACGCCGCCGACGGCGTACGACGGGTCGACCCCGCAGGCGACGAGGGCCGAGGTGAGCAGCGAGGTGGTGGTGGTCTTGCCGTGGGTGCCGGCGACGGCGAGCACCCGCCGCCCGTCCATCACCGACCTCAGCCCGGCCGACCGTGGCAGCAGCCGCAGCCCGCGGCGCCGGGCCTCCAGCACCTCGGGGTTGTCCTCGCGGGCTGCCGTGGTCACGACGACGGTGTCGCCCTCGCCCAGGTGGCTCAGGTGGTCGGCGTCGTAGCCGAGGTGGCAGGTCACGCCGAGCTCGCGCAGCGCCGGCAGGAACGGGGTGTCCTGGTCGTCGCTGCCGGTGACCGGCAGGCCGCGGGCGGCCATGATCCGGGCGATGCCGGACAGCCCGGCGCCGCCGATGCCGACGAAGTGGACTCGGCCGAGCCGGTCGGCGGGCAGGATCTCGTCGGGGACCGGGAGCCTCACCGCTGGCACTCCGCGATGATCCGGGCGAGCGCGTCGTCGGCGTCGCGCGGGACGAGGGCGCTGGCTGCGCGGCCCATGGCCGCGAGCCGCTCGGCGTCGTTCGCCAGGCCCGGCACGGTGGCCGCGACCCACTCGGTGGTCATCGCGTCGTCGGCCACCTGCAGCGCGCCCCCGGCGTCGACGACGGCGCGGGCGTTGCGCTGCTGCTCGCCGTTGCCGATCGGCAGCGGCACGAAGATCGCGGGCAGACCGGTGGCGGCGGCCTCGACGACGCTGTTGGCGCCGGCGCGGCACACGGTCAGGTCGGCCGCGGCCAGGGCGAGGTCCATGCGGTCGCAGTAGTCGAGCACGACGTAGGGCACCTCGGTGGTCGCCGGCTCGGCGCCGCCGTGCTTGCCCTGGATGTGGAGCACCTGGACGCCCGCGTCGGAGAGCACCCGGGCGGCGCCGGAGACCGCCTGGTTGAGGCGGCGGGAGCCCTGCGACCCGCCGGTCACCATCAGTGTCGGCAGGTCGGGGTCGAGGCCGAAGAAGACGCGTGCCTCGGCGCGGACGGCGGCACGGTCGAGGGTGGAGATCATCCGGCGCAGCGGGAGCCCGACGTACTCCGCGTGGGGCAGCGGCGTGTCCGGGAAGCTCACCGCGACCCGGCTGGCGACCCGGGCGCCCAGCTTGTTGGCCAGGCCGGGGACGGCGTTCTGCTCGTGGACGACGACAGGGAGCTTGCGGCGCCGGGCGGCGAGGTAGGCGGGGACCGAGACGTAGCCGCCGTAGCCGACGACCACGTCGGGCCGGGCCCGGTCGAGGACGGCGCCGGTCTCCCGCACCGCGGCACGCAGCCGCGAGGGCACGCGCAGCAGGTCCGTGCCCGGCTTGCGCGGCAACGGCACGGGCGGGACCAGCTCGAGCGGGTAGCCGGCCTCGGGGACCACGCGGGTCTCGAGCCCGCGCGCGGTGCCGAGGCAGGTGATCTCGACGTCGGGCCGGAGCCGGCGCAGGGCGTCGGCGGTGGCGATCAGGGGCGAGGTGTGGCCGGCGGTACCGCCGCCGGCGAGAAGGACGCGCATCGGGACCAAATCTAGGATCTACCGGTCGTCGGCGCCGACCCGGCCGGCCGACACCCCGACGGACCGGGCACGGCGCCGCTGTGCGAGGGCGCGCGCGGCCTCCGGCTCGCGGCGCGCAGCCCCGACGAGGAGCCCCAGCGCGACCAGCGACGGCAACAGCGCAGAGCCGCCGTAGGACACCAGCGGCAGCGGGATGCCGATGACGGGGAGCAGCGCCAGCACCATGCCGACGTTGATGATCATCTGGCCGATGAGCCACACCACGATGCCGAAGGTGAGGTAGCGGACGAAGGGTTCCTCGGTCGTCATCGCGACGCGGGTGGCGGCGTAGGCGATGGTGAGGAACAGCCCGATCACCAGGAGGGTGCCGACGAGGCCGAGCTCCTCGCCCAGCACGGCGAAGATGAAGTCGGTGTGGGCCTCGGGCAGGTCGCCCCACTTCTGCTGGCTGGCGCCGATGCCCTGTCCGAAGACGCCGCCGGTCGACAGGGCGTAGAGGCCGTGGGCGGGCTGCCAGCCGGCGTCGTAGTAGTCCTTGAACGGGTCGACGAAGTTGGTGAGCCGCTCGAGCCGCTCGTCGCTGGTCGAGGCCAGCCAGATGGCCACCACCCCGATCACGGTCAGCGAGAACGTGAACAGCCGCGCCGGTGCCCCGACCACCCAGAGCATCGCGAGCAGGATCGCGAACAGCACCAGCGCGGTGCCGAGGTCGCCTCCGGCGATGACGAGCAGCGTGATGCCCAGCAGGACCGGCACGACCGGCATCACGACGTGGTGCAGGCTGCCGAGCCGGCGGTCCTTCTGGGCGTAGACGTGCGCCGCCCACAGCACGATCGCCAGCTTGGCGATCTCCGACGGCTGGATCCGGACCGGGCCGAGCGCCAGCCAGTTGGTGTTGCCGTTGACGGTGGTGCCGAACTGCGTGGTCAGCGCGAGCAGCACGACCGCGAACAGCAGGCCCAGCCAGGAGATCTGCCGGATCGCGCGGAACGGCAGCCGCGAGGCGATCCAGGCGCACGGGATGCCGAGGGCGACCCACATCAGCTGGCGCTTGACGATGGCGTAGGAGTCGCCGTCGTGCTGCTCGAAGGCGTAGACGCTCGAGGAGCTGCTCACCATGATGAGCCCGACGATGAGCAGCAGCGTCGAGGCGCCGAGGAGCAGGTAGTACGACGTCAGCGGCCGGTGGAGCGCGGCCCGCAGGGTCTGCACCGTCCCGAGCCGGGGGTACGCCGTGGTGGCCACGTCGCGCTCCCTCCGGTCAGGCCCTGATCATTCGGTGCGGCCCACCCACCGGTGGACGGCCGCGGCGAACGCGTCGCCACGCTCGCCGTAGTTGGCGAACATGTCCATGGACGCGCAGCCGGGCGCCAGCAGGACCGTGTCGCCGGGTCGGGCCAACCGGCCCGCTGCCGCCACGACGCGCTCCATGGAGCCATGTTCGGGACCAGTCTCGCCCTCGCCGACCACGATCACGGGCACATCGGGGGCGTGTCGCGCGAGGGCGTCGGCGATCACGTCACGGTCGCGCCCGAGGAGCACGACGCCGCGCAACCGGCCGCGGACGGACTGCACCAGGTCGTCGAAGCGGGCGCCCTTCGCGAGGCCGCCGGCGACCCAGACCACGGACTCGTAGCCGAGCAGCGACGAGCGGGCGGCGTGGGGGTTGGTCGCCTTGGAGTCGTCGACCCACGTGACCCCCTCCGCCTCGGCGACGGTCGCGATCCGGTGGCCGTCGGGCCGGAAGCCGCGCAGCCCGTCACGGACCGCGGCCTGGGAGATGCCGTGGGAGCGGGCGAGCGCCGCTGCGGCGAGCGCGTCCTGCACGAAGTGCGGCGCCGGCGAGGCGAGGTCGTCGAGCGAGCACAGCTCGGCGGCGCTGGTGTCGCGCTGCTCGATGAAGGCCCGGTCGACGAGCAGGTCGTCGACCAGGCCGACCATGCCGACGCCGGGGGTGCCGAGGGTGAAGCCGATCGCGCGGGCGCCCTCGAGCACGTCGGCGTCGCGGACGAGCTGCTCGGTGACGGGGTCGGCCACGTTGTAGACGCACGCCCGCTGGACCCGCTCGTAGATCCGGCCCTTGTCGGCGGCGTAGTCGCGCATGGCGTCGGGGCCGTCGTACCAGTCGAGGTGGTCCTCGGCGACGTTGAGCACGGCGGCGGACTCGGCGCTCATCGAGTGGGTGTAGTGCAGCTGGAAGCTGGAGAGCTCGACCGCGAGCACGTCGTGGGGCTCGGGGTCCATCACGGCCTCGACGATGGGCAGCCCGACGTTGCCGGCGGCGACGCTGCGCAGGCCCGCGGCCCGCAGGATCGCGTCGAGCATCTGCACGGTCGTGGTCTTGCCGTTGGTGCCGGTGACGGCGAGCCACGGCGCGGCGTTCTCGGGGTCGCGCAGCCGCCAGGCGAGCTCGACCTCGCCCCACATGGGGATGCCGCGGTCGGCCGCCTGCCGCAGCAGCGGCGCGTCCGGCCGCCACCCGGGCGAGGTGACGACGAGGTCGACGTCCTCGGGGAGGGTCCGCGTCGCGCCGGGGCGCAGGTCGATCCGGGCGCCGAGGGTCTCGAGCAGCTCGGCGCGCTCGGCGCGCGCCTCGCCGCCGGCCTCGGCGGAGGTGTCGTCGAGCGCGGTGACGTCGGCGCCGAGGAAGAGCAGGTTGTCGGCGGCGGCCTGCCCGGAGACGCCGAAGCCGGCCACGACCGCGCGGACGCCGTCCCAGGAGTCGCGGCGCCCGAGGCTGTCGGGGTTCACGAGCCGGCCACCCACTCGGCGTAGAAGATGCCGAGGCCCGCGGCGACGCAGAGGCCGGTGATGATCCAGAAGCGGATGACGACAGTCACCTGCTCCCAGCCGAGCATCTCGAAGTGGTGGTGGAGCGGCGTCATGCGGAACACGCGATGCCCTGGTTCGACCCGGAACACCGATCTGAAGAGCCCGCTGGCCCGGCTGGCCTTGAACACGCTGACCTGGATCATCACCGACAGCGTGACCACCACGAAGAGCCCGCCGAGGATCAGCAGCAGCAGCTCGGTCCGGGTGAGCACCGCGAACCCGGCCATCGCGCCGCCGAGCGCCAGCGACCCGGTGTCGCCCATGAAGATCGCGGCCGGCGAGGCGTTCCACCACAGGAAGCCGAAGCAGGCCCCGGTGAGCGCCGCGGCGATGACGGCGAGGTCGAGGGGGTCGCGGACCTCGTAGCAGGTGCGCGACGGCGAGATCTCGCACGACTGGTTGTTCTGCCAGATGTTCACCAGCGTGTAGGCGCCGAAGACCATCATCGACGCCCCGGTCGCGAGCCCGTCGAGGCCGTCGACGAGGTTCACCGCGTTGCTGGTGCCGGTCACGATCAACCAGATCAGCAGCACCACCGCCACGGTGGGCAGCGTCCAGCTGTCGAAGTCGCGGATGAACGAGAGGTGGCGCGAGGCGGGCGTCATCCCGCGGTCGTCCTCGAGCGCCGGCGTCAGCGCCAGCACGCCGAACAGCACGGCGACGACCGTCAGCCCGATCATCTTGGCCTTGCTGCGCAGCCCCAGGCTGCGCTGCTTGGCGACCTTGATGAAGTCGTCGAGGAAGCCCACGAGGCCGCAGCCGACGAAGAGGAAGAGGAGGAGCAGCGCCGACGCCGACGGCAGGTCCTGGGTGATCACCTTCGCGATGAAGTAGCCGAGCACCGTGGCGAGGATGATGACGACGCCGCCCATCGTGGGCGTCCCGCGCTTCGTGTGGTGGCTGGTCGGGCCGTCGTCGCGGACCTCCTGGCCGTACCCGTGCTGGGTCAGCATGTTGATGGCGACGCGGGTGCCCAGGAGCGAGATCAGCAGGGCGAATCCCCCACCGAACAGGATGGCTCTCACTGCGTCGATCCCTCCAGCAGGCCGTCGGCGATGTGTTCGAGGGCCGCCCCGCGCGAGGCCTTCACCAGCACGACATCGGCAGCCGCGACATTCTCCCGCATCCAGGACAGCGCCTCGTCCCGCCCGGCCGTGACGATCGCCTCACCCGTCCAGCCCTCGTGTCCGCGGGCACCCTCGGCGATCGCCGAGGCCGCCTCGCCGACGGTCACCACCACGTCGACGCCCTCGGCGGCGGCGAAGCGGCCGACGTCGCGGTGGGCGTCCACCGCCCCGTCTCCGAGCTCGAGCATCTCCCCCAGCACCGCCAGCGTCCGGCAGTCGCGGCTGCGGCCGATCCCCGCCAGCGTGCCGAGCGCCGCCTTCATCGACTCCGGGTTGGCGTTGTAGGCGTCGTTGATGACGACCAGCCCGTCGGGGCGCTCGTGGAGCTCCATCCGCCAGCGCGAGGCCGGCGCCGCGGTCGACAGCCGCGCCGCGACCTGCTCCAGCGGGAGGCCGGCGCCGACCGCCATCGCGGTCGCCGCCATCGCGTTCTGGACCTGGTGGGCGCCCAGCTGGCCCAGGCGCACGGGGAACCACTCGCCGTCGTACCCGAGCGTGAAGGACTGCCGGCCGAGGTCGTCGGCGCTGGGGTCGCGCCAGGCGACGTCGGAGTCGTGGCCACCGAACGTGATGACCCGGGCACGGGTGCGCGCGGCCATCCCCGGCGTGAAGTCGTCGTAGGCGTTGAGCACCGCGACCCCCTCCGGGGCCAGCGACTCGACGATCTCGCCCTTGGCCTGCGCGATCGCCTCGCGCGAGCCGAACTCACTGAGGTGGGCGGTGCCGACGTTGAGCACGGCGGCGACGTCTGGCCTCGCGATGTCGCAGAGGTAGGCGATGTGGCCGACGCCGCGGGCACCCATCTCGACCACGAGGTACGCCGTCTGCTCGTCGGCACGGAGCACCGTGAGCGGGACGCCGATCTCGTTGTTCAGGTTGCCCCGGGTCGCCACCGTCGGGCCGAACCCCTCCAGCACGTGGGCGAGGTAGTCCTTGGTGCCGGTCTTGCCCTGGGAGCCGGTCATCGCGAGCACCGTCGCCGGCAGCCGGTCGACCACGTGGCCGGCCAGCCGCGCCAGCGCAGCCACCGGGTCGTCCACGACGACCCCGGGCTGGCCGGTGTCGTGGCTGCCGAGCACCGCTGCGGCGCCGTGGGCCACCGCGTCGCCGGCGTACTCGTGGCCGTCGACGTGCTCGCCGATGACGGCGACGAAGAGGCCGTTCTCCACCGGCGACCGGCTGTCGACGAAGGCGGCACCGGTGACCTGCGTGGCGGGGTCGCCCGCCACCCGGCCCTCGACCACCTCCGCGATCTCGGTGAGCGTCATCGGGATCATCGGCGAACCAGCTCCTCCCGGGCCACGGTGCGGTCGTCGAACGGGTGGACCACGCCGGCCACCTCCTGGCCGGTCTCGTGGCCCTTGCCGGCGATGAGCACGATGTCGCCGGCAGTGGCGCGGCCGAGCGCGGTACGGATCGCCTCACGGCGGTCGCCGACCTCGATGACCTCGGCCCTGCTCTCCGGGCCGCCGGCCGCGCCGGCGACCATCGCCGCTCGGATCTCGGCCGGGTCCTCCGAGCGCGGGTTGTCGTCGGTGACGACCAGGACGTCGGCCAGCCGGGCCGCGATCTCGCCCATGATCGGACGCTTGCCGGGATCGCGGTCGCCGCCGGCGCCGAGCACCACCAGCAGCCGGCCGTCGGTGAGCGGACGCAGCGTGCGCAGCGCCGCCTCCACCGCGTCGGGCTTGTGGGCGTAGTCGACGACCACGAGGAAGTCCTGCCCGGCGTCGACCTGCTCGAGACGGCCGGGCACTCCCCCGCCGGTCGCGATGCCCGCGGCCACCCGCGCCGGGTCGAAGCCCGCCTCCGCGCAGGCCGCGATCGCGGCGAGCGCGTTGGCGACGTTGAAGTCGCCGGGCAGCGGGACCATCGCCTCGATGGCGGTGCCGTCGGGAGCGATCACGACGAAGTGGGAGCCGGCGGGGTGCTGCTCGACGTCGACCGCCTGCCAGTCGGCCTCGCGCCCGGTGAGCGAGAAGGTGCGCACCGGGAGCTCGGTCTCCGCCGCGAGCCGGCGGCCGTGCTCGTCGTCGACGTTGACCAGCGCCAGCCGCGCCCGCTCCGGCGTGAACAGCGAAGCCTTCGCGGCGTAGTAGTCCTCGAGGTCGCGGTGGAAGTCGAGGTGGTCGCGGCCGAGGTTGAGGAACACCGCGACGTCGAAGACCACGCCGTCCACGCGACCCATGACGAGCGCGTGGCTCGAGACCTCCATCGCGCAGGCGGCGACGCCGCGCTCGCGCATCATCGCGAAGAGGCCGTGCAGGTCGGGCGCCTCGGGGGTGGTGAGGGTGGTCCTCACGTCGGTGCCGTCGACGCGGGTGCCGACGGTGCCCACGACGGCGGCGGTCACGCCGGCCTGCTGCAGCCCGCCCTCGGCGAGCCGGGTGGTGGTGGTCTTGCCCTGGGTGCCGGTCACGCCGATCATCCGCAGCGACGTGGCCGGGTCGCCGTGGACGCGGGCGGCCAGCCGCCCCAGCACCCCCCGGGGGTCGTCGACGACGAGCAGCGGCAGCCCCGGCGGCCCGGGGGCCCGCTCCGCACCGGCAGGGTCGGTGAGCACCGCGACCGCCCCGGCCCCAACCGCGGTCGCGGCGAAGTCGATGCCGTGCGCGCGGGCGCCCGGGAGGGCGGCGTACAGGTCGCCGGGCTCGACGCGCTGCGAGCTGAGGGTGACGCCGGTGACCTCGACGCCGCTGAGGTCGCCGCGGGTGGCGGCGTCGGGGGCGACGGTCCCCAGCCAGGCCGCGAGATCGGCGAGCGGGGTCCGCACGGGGCGCTGGGGTCGCGCGGTCGGCGGGTCCGTCTGTCGGGCCGTCTCTCGGTCGGGGTCGCCCGGCGGGTCCTGCTGGCTCAGCACGCCGCGAGGTTACCGCTGGCGGTCGGCGCCGCGACCGGCGCCGTCACCACTCCACCGGGAGCGTCGAGGGCTTGGTCCCGGTCGGCGGCACCTGGTAGCGCCGCAGCGCGAAGCCCATGATCTTCGAGAACGCCGGACCCGCCACGGAGCCGCCACCGCCGCCGTTGCGGGGATTCTGCACCACGACGTAGACGGTGAACTCGGGGTCGTCGGCCGGCGCGAAGCCGGCGAAGCTCACCGTGAAGGTGCCGTCGTAGCAGCCGCACTCAGCGCCCACCCGTTGCGCGGTGCCGGTCTTGCCGGCGACCCGGTAGCCGGGCACGGCGGCGCCGGGCGCGACGCCCGCCTCCGGGTCGATGACCCGCTCCATCATCAGCGCTGTCTGGCGGGCCGCCTGCTCGCTGACCACCCGGCGGGTGGTGGCGGTGTCGGTGCCGACGACCTTGCCGGCGTCGGTCGTGGCGCTGCCGCGGACCAGGCTCGGGCTGACCCGGACGCCGCCGTTGGCGATGGCGTTGATCGCGGCCGCCATCTGCAGCGCGTTGACCGACATCGACTGGCCGAACGCGGCGCGGTCGTGGACGAGGCTGCTCCACAGGCTGGTGGCCGGCAGGATGCCGGGGGTCTCGCCGCGCACGCCCACGCCGGTGCGCCTGCCGAGCCCGAAGGCGGCGAAGTAGCGCCGCAGCTCGCCCTTGGCGAACCGCTCCGCGGCCCGGACGGTGCCGATGTTGGAGGACTTGGCCAGGACGCCGGTCAGCGTGAGCCGCAGTGTGCCGTGGTCGAACCAGTCGCCGATGACGCGGCCGTCCTTGCGCAGCTCCGACGGCACCACGACGCGGGTCCGGGGCGTCACCTCACCCGAGTCGAGGAGGCCGGCGACCGTCAGGGCCTTCGCGACCGAGCCCGGCTCGAACACGTCGCTCATAGCGCGCGAGCCGAGGTCCTCCTCGGGCGACAGCAGCGGCTGGCTGGCGTCGAACGTCGGGTGGTCGGCCAGCGCGAGGACCTCGCCGGTCTCGGTGTGCATCACGACCGCGAACCCGGAGTCGCCGCGGGCGTCCTCCACCGTCTGGCGCAGCACCCGCTGGGCGAACCACTGCAGGTCGAGGTCGAGCGTGGTCCGCAGGTCGGCGCCGTCGACGGGCGCCTCGACCGTGCTCTCGCCGAGCGGGATCCGGTTGCCGCCGCCCACGGCGTACCGGGCGGAGCCGTCGGTGCCGGCCAGCTGGGCGTCGAAGGTGCGCTCGAAGCCGCCGAGCGCCTCGTCGGTGCCGAGGAACCCCACCAGGTTGGCGCCGACGTCGCCGGCCGGGTAGTCGCGCACCGGGTCCCGGCGGGTGCTGATCCCGGCGTAGCCGAGGGACGCCGCCTCCCTGACCACGTCGGTGGCCAGCGTCGACGGCACCCGGCGGGCGATGTACTCGAAGCGGGAGCCCTCCTCGCGCAGCAGCGGGAGGATCGTGACGTAGTCGACGTCGAGCCGGTTGGCGAGGAACTTGCCGATCTCCGGGGCCTTCTCGGCCGTCAGCAGCGGGTCGGCGACGACCATGAGGCCGTCGACGGACGCCGCGAACGGCTCACCGTGCCGGTCCAGGATGTCGCCACGCTGCGCGGGAAGGTCGACCTCGACCGTCCCCTCGGCGGCGGCCATCTCGGCATACGCGTTGGGGTCGACCCCCTGCAGCTGCACCAGCCGGGCCCCGAAGACGGAGAGCACCATCGCGATCACCACGAAGGCCAGCCGCAGCCGCAGCATCGGCGAGCCGCGCAGGCTGCCGCGGGGGCGGGTGGGACGCACGGGTCTCTCCGGTCTCAGCGGCGGGCGCTGCGGTCGTTGTTCCTCCGACGGTCCCCATCAGTACCGCCTGCGGCCCCCGGGACGACGGAGGACGCGCTGGCGTTCTGCTGCGGCACCGTCTGGACCACGACGGTCTCGATGATCGGCGCGGGGTTCAGCACCGCCGGCTTGACCGGCGGGCGCGGCCGGATGCGCAGGCCGTCGGTCGGCGCGGCTGGCGCCGGCTCGCCGAGGACCGTGCCGTCGGAGAGGCTCAGGAACGCCGGGTTGCGCGCCGGCACCATGCCCATCGCCTGTGCCTCCTCCGCGACGTGCTGCGGGTCGCGCAGCACGTCGAGCTCCATCTCGAGCGTCTGCTCCCGGGCCGACAGCGTGCTCGCCTGCTGCTCCAGCGCGGTCGCCGCGAACGATGCCTGCTGCATCGAGGTGTTGAAGAGGAGCAGCCCGACGACACCGCCGAGCAGGACCAGGCTGACCAGGACGACGAAGGGCATCCGCGGGGCGCGCGTGCGGCGGCGCGGCACCACCGTGAGGCGGGCGCGCTCGACGGCGGCCTCCGCGAGCCTCGGGACCCGCGAGCGGAGCTGGACTGCAGGACTGCTCATGAGGTGGCTCCCCTGTCGGGTTCGACGGCACGGACACGTTCGATGGCGCGCAGCCGCACCGAGGCGGCCCGCGGGTTGTGCTCGACCTCGCCGGGGTCGGCCTTCTCGGCCCCGCGGGTCACCAGGCGGAAGGCCGGCTCGCGCCCGGCCGGCACGAACGGCAGGTCCTCCGGCACGTCGCTGCGCGACGCCGCGGTGAAGGCCTGCTTCACCAGCCGGTCCTCGAGCGAGTGGTAGGACTCCACCACCACGCGGCCGCCGACGGCCAGCGCGTCGATCGCGGCGGGAACGGCCCGGCGGAGGACCGCCAGCTCGTCGTTGACCTCCATGCGCAGCGCCTGGAAGGTCCGCTTCGCGGGGTGGCCGCCGGTGCGGCGCGCAGGCGCCGGGATCTCGGCGTACAGCAGCTCGACGAGACGGCCGGAGCGGTCGAACGGCTCGCGCTCCCGCTCCCGCACGATGGCCGCGGCGATCCTGCGCGCGAACTTCTCCTCGCCGTACTCCTTGAGGATCCGGGTCAGCTCGGCCGCCGGGTAGGTGTTCAGCACGTCGGCGGCGGTGCGTCCGCGGCTCGGGTCCATCCGCATGTCGAGGGGCGCGTCCTCGCGGTAGGCGAAGCCGCGCTCGGCGACGTCGAGCTGCATGGAGGAGACGCCGAGGTCGAAGAGGACCCCGTCGACGGCCCGGAGCCCCTGCCCGTCGAGGACGTCGGGGATCTCGTCGTAGACGGCGTGCACACCGGTGAACCGGTCGCCGAAGCGGGCCAGGCGCTCCCCCGCCCGGCGCAGCGCCTCGGGGTCGCGGTCGACGCCGAGGACGCGCGCCTGCGGGCAACGCTCGAGGACGGCCTCGGAGTGGCCGCCGAGGCCCAGCGTGGCGTCGATGAGGACGGCACCCTCGTGGGCCAGCGACGGCGTCAGCAGGGACACGACCCGGTCCAGCAGGACCGGGACGTGGCGGGGCTCGCTCATGGCCTGACTACCGGGCCAGGCTCGTGAGCAGCAGGAGCGCGGTGGCCAGGCCGACGGACGTGGCGGCCGAGAACGCCATGACGGCGACCGCGTCGCGCGCCTGGTGCCGGACCCGGCGGACGCCGGGTGCGGAAGGTGTGGTGATGCTCATCGGTTCGACCCCACTCACGAGCTGGTGTGTGCCTGTGCTGCGGATTCGCCCGACCAGGTCCCTGCCCGCTCCCCGGGTGGGAAGTCCGGTTCTGGAACCGGGGAAGGTGCCCCAGATGCCGGATGGTGTGAGGAGCGGGCCCGAGACCTCGCCTGGCGACTCCGTGTTGAGTTGTGCTGCGTCGTGCTGTGCTGCGGTCGGGGTCAGACCCCGGGGAAGACTTCCTCGCTGAGCTCCGAGAAGGCCGTCTCGCCCGCCTCGGAGTACTCCTGCCAGCGCGTCGGGTCCCAGATCTCCACGCGGTTCATCACGCCGATCACGACCACGTCCTTGGTGAGCGATGCGTACTCGCGCAGCATCGGCGGGATCGTGATGCGGCCCTGCTTGTCGGGCTTCTCGTCGGTCGCCCCGGCGAAGAGGAACCGGGTGTAGTCGCGGGCCCCCTTGACGGTGACCGGCGCCTCCTGGGCCCGGCGGGCCACCTCCTCGAAGGCAGCCATGGGCCAGACGGTCAGGCAGCGTTCCTGTCCCCTGGTCACCACGAGCCCCTCCGCGAGCTGGTCCCTGAACTTCGCCGGGAGGAAGAGGCGCCCCTTGTCGTCGAGCCTCGGTGTGTAGGTGCCCATGAAGAACATCGGGCACCTCCGCTCCCTTGGACCGACGGCTGTCGGACCCTTCCTCCACTGCGCCCCACCTTACGCCACTTTGCACCACCGTCAACCACATTCGCCGTGTCCGCCCCACGTTTTTCGGGCCCCAGCGGCGGCCTGCTGCGGCTGGGCCGCGACCCCGCTCCCCTGCGAAAGCGCAGGTCAGCGGCAATTTCGCTTCGGTGGGACACCGTGGTGGAGCGAGGTGGGGGAAGAGTGGAGCGCCGGTGGGGCGCCAGTGGGGCGACCGGGGAGGAGCGGGCACATCGACCCGGGGGGGGTCACGGGGTCGGCGGGGGCCGGTCCAGCCACGACCGGGGACCCGATCCCCTAGGTTGTGCGCAACACCTACGGTGGACTCACGCACCCTTGCGGTCACCGTCGTGGTGGTGTGTCGTGGACCGTGGAGAGGGAAGGACCGGGCGTGGGAACTCCGAGTGCTGGTGGCGCCGACCTGGAGACGCTGGCACGCGTCACGGGACGGATCCGGGCGAACATCGAGTCGGTCATCGAGGGCAAGCCCGACGTGGTCTCCTCCTCGGTCATCGTCCTGCTCGCCGAGGGCCACCTGCTCATCGAGGACGTCCCCGGCGTCGGCAAGACGATGCTCAGCAAGGCACTCGCCCGCAGCATCGACTCCACCGTGCGCCGGATCCAGTTCACACCCGACCTCCTTCCGTCGGACGTGACGGGCGTGTCGGTCTTCAACCAGAACACCCGCGAGTTCGAGTTCCGCCCCGGCGGCGTCTTCGCCAACATCGTCGTGGGCGACGAGATCAACCGAGCCTCCCCCAAGACCCAGTCGGCGCTGCTCGAGTGCATGGAGGAGCGGCAGGTCACCGTCGACAACACGACGTACCAGCTCGACGCGCCGTTCATGGTCATCGCGACCCAGAACCCCATCGAGATGGAGGGGACCTACGCGCTCCCCGAGGCCCAGCGTGACCGGTTCATGGCCCGCGTCTCCGTGGGCTACCCGGTCGAGGCCGCGGAGATCGCCATGCTCGGCTCGCACACCGGCCACAACCCGCTGGACGACCTCGAGGCGGTCACCGACGCGGCCGAGATCCGCAAGCTCATCCAGATCGTGGGGCAGGTCTACGTCTCCGAGGCGGTGCAGCGCTACACCGTCGCCCTGGCTGCGGCGACCCGCCGGTCAGGCGAGCTCACGCTCGGCGCCTCGCCCCGTTCCACGCTCCACCTGGTGCGCGCGGCCAAGGCGATGGCGGCGATGCAGGGGCGCGACTACGTGCTCCCCGACGACGTCCGCACCCTCGCCCAGCCGGTGCTGGCGCACCGGCTCCTCCCCAGCGTCGAGGCCGCCATGAGCGGCCGCAGCACGGCTGCGATCCTCGAGACGATCCTCGACGCCGTCCCGGTCCCCGAGGGTCAGCGCGGCTGACCCGCCCACGAGCGGAACGACGATGCGAGAGGCACTGGCAGGACTCACCGTCCGGGGACGGGCCTTCCTGGCCGCGGGCGTGACGGCGATCGTGTGCGCTGTCGTCCTCGGCCAGTCCTCGCTGACCCGGGTAGGCGTCCTGGTGGCCGCGCTGCCGCTGGTCACGGCCTTCGTGCTCGGCCGGGGGCGCTACCGGCTCGCCCTGGTCCGCACCGTCACCCCGCAGCTCGTGAGCGCGGGGCAGCCGGCTCGGGTGAGCCTCACGCTCACCAACGAGGGCCGCACCCCGAGCGGCACCCTGCTGCTGGAGGACCACGTCCCCTACGTCCTCGGGACCCGGCCCCGCTTCGTCCTCGAGGGCATCGGCCACGGGTGGCGCCGCCACGTGACCTACCAGGTGCGGTCCGACGTCCGGGGTCAGTTCGAGATCGGCCCGATGAGCGTCCGGGTCAGCGACCCGTTCGGCCTCGTCGAGCTCGGGCGGGCCTTCCGCACCACCGTGCCGCTGACGGTGACGCCCCGCACCGTGCCGTTGCCCACGATCCCGGTCGGCGGGGGCTGGACCGGCGCCGGCGACAACCGGCCGCGCGCCTTCGCCATCGGCAGCGCCGAGGACGTCACCGTCCGGGAGTACCGCCGCGGCGACGACCTGCGACGGGTCCACTGGCGCAGCTCGGCCCGGGTCGGCGAGCTCATGGTGCGGCGCGAGGAGCAGCCCTGGCAGTCGCGCGCCACCCTCTTCCTCGACAACCGGATGCGGGCCCACCGCGGTCAGGGGATCGCCTCCTCGCTCGAGACCGCGGTGTCGGCCGTCGCCTCGATGGCCCTGCACCTCAGCCAGCGCGGCTTCGCGGTCCGGCTCGTCACGGCAGCCGGCGAGGAGACCGGGAACGCCTGGCACGTACGCCAGGCGGAGCTCAACACCGGCCCGCTGCTCGAGGCGCTCGCCGTCGTCCAGCCGCTCCAGACCGCGCGGCTCGAGACCGACTGGCTGGCCGAGCCCGGTCACGGCGGCCTGATCGTCGCGGTGCTGGGCTCGCTGGAGCCGCACGACGTCCCGGTGCTGCGCCGGATGCAGCACCACGCCGGCTCCGCCATGGCGATCGCGCTCGACGTGGAGGCGTGGATCGGTGGCACGGCCCACGCCCCGGTCGCCTCCATCCTGGCGGCGCAGGGCTGGCGGGCGGCCACGCTCGGCCCCCGCGACCGGCTCGAGACCGTGTGGCAGGAGCTCGGCCGGTCGAGCACCCAGGCCTCGCGCACCGGCCGGGGCGGCCCCGCCGCCTCCTCCCCGACGGCGGAGGCAGTGCGATGAGCGACCTGCGCGGCAGCCTGCGGCCCGGGCTCGGCGGCGGGCCGAGCCTCACCCTCCCCCTCGCGGCGGCCGGCACGACCTGGCTGGCCTTCCTCTCCTGGCGCGGCTTCACCGAGCAGCCGGCGCAGTTCCTCGGGCCACTGATGGTGCTCGCCGCGACGGTCGCGGTCACCGGGGCCGTCGCGCGCTGGCTGCGCGTGCCCGGCCCGTTCGTCGTGCTCGTGCAGCTGCTGGTCTCGGGCATGCTGGCCGGCGCTCTGCTCTCGGGTGCCCCGCTCCCCTTCGGCGACGGACGACTGCGGCTCCAGATCACGTTCGAGGACGCCGTCGCGGCCGCGCAGCAGTACGCAGCGCCGGTGCCGGCGTCCGCCGGCGAGGGAGTGGCGCCGCTCCTCGTCGCGGGCGGCCTCGTGTGCCTGCTGCTCGTCGACGCCCTCGCCTGCACGCTGCGCCGCGTGCCGCTGGCCGGACTGCCGCTGCTCACCGTCTACAGCGTCCCGGTCAGCATGCTGGGCGGTGGCGTCGGCTGGACTGTCTTCGCCGTCACCGCGGCCGGCTTCCTGCTGATGCTCTACCTCCAGATGGACGACCAGCTCACCCGCTGGGGCCGGCCGCTCGGCGGCGAGAGCCAGGCCGACCCGTCCGGCTTCGGGGTGCGCACCGGCTCCACCCGCGCCTCGGCCGCCGCCATCGGGGGCGTCACCACCGGGCTGGCGGTACTGCTCCCGGTGCTCATCCCCACGCTGGACCTCGACCTGCTCGACGGCGGCGTGGGGTCCGGCGACGGCGACCTCGTCATCAAGAACCCGATGGTCGACCTGCGACGCGACCTCAACCGCGGCGAGGACGTCCCGCTGCTCCGCGTGCGGACCGACGACCCCGACCCGTCGTACATGCGGATCTCGGTCCTCAACCGCTTCAACGGCAACGAGTGGACCTCCGGCGACCGGCAGGTGCCGACCCACCAGCAGGCCGACGGCGAGATGCCGCAGCTGCTCGGGGTCGCCGGCACCGTCGCCCGGCGCGAGTTCTCCTACGACGTGTCGGTGAGCCCGCAGTTCCAGTCGACCTGGCTGCCCACCCAGCAGCTGGTCAGCAGGGTCGAGGCGCCCGGCGACTGGCGCTACGACCTGACCACCATGGACTTCCTCTCCGGCAGCAAGGAGCAGACCGCCGCCGGCATCGACTACGAGATGACCGCCGTCGAGCTGCAGCTCTCCGCGGCCGACATGGCGCGGGCCGGGTCGTCGGGTGGCCAGGTGGAGAGCGACTACCTCGAGCTGCCCGACGGGATCCCGCCCGCGGTCGCCAACCTCGCCAACCAGGTCACCCGCAACGAGCAGTCCCGCTTCGAGAAGGCGCAGGCCCTCCAGCAGTGGTTCCGCACCGACGGCGGGTTCACCTACCGGCTCGAGGCCGAGGAGGGCAACGGCACCGACGACCTGATCCGCTTCCTCTCCGAGGGCGAGGGCGGACGCGTCGGCTACTGCGAGCAGTTCGCGGCGTCGATGGCCGTGATGGCCCGCACCCTCGGCATCCCCTCGCGGGTCGCCGTCGGCTTCCTGGTGCCCGACCGGGTGGGACCCAACACCTTCGAGTACAGCGCCTGGGACATGCACGCGTGGCCCGAGCTGTTCTTCCCCGGGTCGGGCTGGGTGCGCTTCGAGCCGACGCCGCCGGGGCGCGCCAGCAGCGTGCCGGCCTACTCCACCGACCAGGTCCCCGAGGCCGACGACCCCAGCGGACTGGGCATCCCCCGCGCGAGCGAGCTGCTCCCCGACCGCAGCGAGAACGAGAGCGCCGCCCCCGAGGAGTCCGGCTCGGAGTCCGACGATGCCGCGGCCGCCGCCTTCCCGTGGCGGCCGGTGCTCGGCGGCGTGGCGGCCGTCCTGGTCGTCGGCGGGCTGCTGCTGACGCCCCGGACCGTCCGCCGCGCCCGCACCCGGCGCCGGGTTGGCGCGGGGCCGGAGGCTGCGTGGGCGGAGCTGCGCGACACCGCGGTCGACCTCGGCATCGTGTGGCCGCGTGACCGCTCACCGCGGGAGGTGCGCGACCACCTGGTCGTCCACCTCGGCGCACCGCTGGACGGGGACACCCCCGAGCGTCCCGCGCACGGGCCTGCCGTCGCGCCGCCGGAGGTGCTCGTGGCGCTCGACACGGTCGTGCTCGCGGTCGAGCGTGGCCGCTACGCCCGTCCGGGGTCGGCGGCGTCCGGGCCCGGGCTCGCCGCCGAGGTCGGGACCGTCGTCGACTCGCTGCGCGGGGGCGCGACCAGGTCGGCACGGCGTCGCGCCGACTGCTGGCCGCGGTCCGTGCTGGCCGGAGGTGCTGCCGGTCAGGAGACGGGCGGGGCGCCGATCACCGTGCGGCACGGCGCGGTCGTCGACCACGTCGGCTGAGGGTCGGCTGAGGGTCGGCTGAGGGTCGGCTGAGCGGTCAGAGCGCTCAGAAGCCCCGCTCGCGGCGACGGTTCCAGCGCTGCTCCATCCGCTCCATGAACGAGCCGGAGGACTGGCGGCCGGCCTTGCGGGTCCGGCCCTTCTTGCCGCCGTGGATGAGGGTGAAGCCGTGGCCCTTGGGGTCCGGGGTCTCGGGGACCTCGGCCGCCGGCGCGTTGCGCTGGCCGCGGAGCGCGGCGAGGCCGAGCGTGGCGGAGGCGAGCATCACCACGAAGCCGGCGATGCCGATGAGGGGCGTCTGGGCGATGGCACCGGTCATGAGCACCGTGACACCGATGACGAAGCCGACACCGGCCAGCAGCGCGCGCCGACGGGCGGTGCTGCGCAGGGTGGTGCCGCGCAGGGTGGAGGCGAACTTCGGGTCCTCTTCGACGAGGGCGCGCTCCATCTGCTCGAGCAGCCGCAACTCTTCTTCGGAGAGTGGCACTGTGCCTCCAGCAGTTCGTTCCGGACGTCCCGCACCCGGTTGGGGCCACTGCCGACCCGGGTGTGCCACAAGTCTAGGCAGCGGCTGGTCACGGCGGTAGGCGACCGGGGGAAATTCACGTCTCCGTGACACTTTCGGGTCGATTCGGGGCGCAACCACGGGCCCCGGAGCCGTCAGGCCAGCAGGCTGGCCGGCCGCACGGCGGCGGAGCCGAAGCGCCGCGTCGCCCGGTCGACCGCACGGTCGGCCTCCGCCCAGCCGTGCTCGCGCTCCCCCAGCGCCAGCTGGTGGTGGACGGTCCCGCGGGGTACCAGCCCCTCGACCCGGACCCCGACCAGCCGGACCCGGGCCCGCTGGAGGCCGAGGGCGTCGTAGAGCCGGACGGCCGCGCGGTAGACCTCCTGGGTGACGTCGGTCGCCTCCGGGAGGGTGCGCGACCGGGTGAGGGTGGTGAAGTCGGCGAAGCGGACGCGCACCGTGACCGTGCGCCCGGCCACGCCGGCGACCCGCATCCGTCCGGTCACCCGGGCGGAGAGCCGCAGCAGCTCGCGCAGCACCACCCCACGGTCGTCGGTGTCACGCGAGAACGTCTCGTCGGCGCCCATCGAGCGCTCCGGGTCGCCCTCCCCCAGGCCGAAGAAACCGCGGCCGGGCGCGACCACCCGTTGGTCGGTCCCCCACGCCAGGTCGTGGAGGTGCCCCCCGAGCTTGTCGCCGAGCGCCCGCTGGAGGGTGCGGCGCGGGGTGTGCGCGACGTCGCCGACGGTGAGCAGGCCGAGCCGGTGGAGCATCGCCCGGGTCTTCTCGCCCACCCCCCAGAGCTCGCCCACGTCGAGCGGGTGGAGGAAGGAGGTGAGGTCGTCGGGGGGCACCACCAGGACGCCGTCGGGCTTGGCGCGGCGACTGGCGATCTTCGCGACCGAGACCGTGGCTGCCACCCCCACCGAGCAGGTGACGCCCTGCTCGTCGTGGATCGTGGCGCGCAGCCGCTCGGCGATCTGTGCCGGCGACCCGAGCCGGCGGGTGGCACCGCGGACGTCGAGGAACGCCTCGTCCAGCGAGAGCACCTCCACCACCGGCGTGGTCCGCCGGAACGTCTCCATGACCGAGGTGGAGACCTGCTCGAAGAGCGCGTAGTCGGGCGGGACGACGACCGCCGCCGGGCACAGCCGGCGGGCCCGGGTCATCGGCAGCGCCGAGCGCACCCCGGACTCACGGGCGAGGTAGTTGGCGGACAGCACGACCCCCCGGTGGCCGCCGCCGACGATCACCGGGACGTCCTGGAGGTCGGGCCGGTCGCGGGTGACCACGGAGGCGTAGAACGCGTCCATGTCGACGTGGAGCACCGGGCAGGCGAGGGACCTGTCGGTCACGGGCCCGGTCACAGGCCCGGTCACAGGGTCACCCCCGTGAGGGCGTCAACGGGTCGCGAGCAGGTGGAGCTGGGTCGCGAGGGGGAGGTACTCGGGGCGCTCGGCGACGGCGTGCTCGAGGTCGAGCAGGGCCCGGGTCGCCCCCGGCTCGAGGTCGAGCAGGGCACCCGGGACCAGGTCGGAGAAGACCCGGACGGCGTGGACGTCGGTGACCCGCAGCCCCGCGGCCGGCAGCAGCTCCGCGAGCTCCTCGCGGGTGAACCGGTGGCCGGTGCCGCGGTGGCCCGCCTCGTGGGCGGCGTCGTGGCCGTCGAGCAGGGCATGGGCCTGCTGGAAGTGGCCGGCCATGGCGCGCGCCACCACCGCCGCGTGGCGCTGGGCCACGAGCAGGCTGAGCACGCCGCCGGGCCGCAGCACCTCGGCGATCGTGGCCAGGGCGGCGGCGGGGTCGTCGACGACCTCGAGGACGCCGTGGCACAGCACCAGGTCGGTGCTGGCGGGACCCACCAGCCCGACCAGGTCGGAGAGGTCGCCCTGCTGGCCGGTGACCCGGTCGGCCACCCCGGCCTCGTGGGCGCGGCGGTCGAGCGCGGCGAGCGCGTCGGGGCTGGGGTCGACGACCCGGACCCGGTGGCCGAGCTCGGCGACCCGCACGGCGAACCCGCCGGTGCCGCCGCCGATGTCGAGGACGTCACCGGCGGCGCGGTCGAGGACGGGACGCAGCGCCTCCCAGACCACGGCGGTGCGCACGGCGCTGCGGCGTTCGCCTCGGGACGGCTGCTGGGTCGACATGGGGGCAACCCTAGTGGCCACCCCGTCCCCGCCGGAGCAGTGGCGCCGGTCATCCCGGGCTCCCCGGGCTGCGGTGCCACAGCTTGCGGGCGACCTGCCGGGTCTCCTCCCCCGCGGGCTTGACGTCGGCGTACGGGGAGAGCCGGAAGCCGCTGGAGTGGACGAGCACCCGGCGGCGCCCCATCCCGCCGGCGGCGCCACCGTCCGGGCCGTCCGGTCGGCTCACCACGGGGCGCGGCGAGCGGGACTCCGCGGCACCCCCCACCGCGGCCTCCCCGGCCTCGGCGAACCCGCCGGGCACGACCGCCATCGCCGCCCGCACCGCCTCGACCCCGTCACGGCACCACAGCGCGTGCAGGTCGGGCAGCGCCCACGCGCCGGTGGCGCGCAGCGAGACCCCGCGGTGGCCGGTGCGGCGCAGCACCCCGCGCACCACCAGCAGCCACGAGTGGAAGACGGTCGCGGCGTAGGGCCCCTGGGCGTCCTCGAAGAAGGTGGCGTCGACCGGGCCGGTGCCGTCGTCGAGGGTCAGGAAGACCACCCGGCGCCCGGACCGGATCGGCGGGGTCTGGGTGGCGACCTTGACGCCGGCGACCAGGAGCTCGGAGGCGCTGCGGCGCTGCAGCAGGTCGCGGCTGCGGGTGGCGCCGAGGTCGGTGAGGAACTCGCCGTAGGCGTCGACCACGTGGCGGCTCACGTCGAGGCCGAGGATCTCGAGCTCGGCGCGCATCCGCTCCTCGTCGGTCATCTCGGGCAGCCCGGTCGTCAGCTCGCCCGGCCCCTCGCCGGGGGCGTCGCCCAGGTCGAGCGCGAGCTGGACCGAGGAGACCGGGCCGGTCGCCCGGGTGGCCCGGGACTGGGCGGCCGCCCGCGCCCACACCCCGCCGTCGGCGAGCGGGTGGCGCTCGAGCCCGGCCGCCCCCTCACGCACGGCCGGGTCGGAGCTGTTGCGGGCCGCGGCCTCCTCCGCCCGCTGCTGGGCCACCGACCGAACCGCCGGTCCGCGCCCCAGTCCGCGTCCCCGTCCGCGCGCCGCGCGGTCGAGGGCGCGGGCGTGGCGGTCGAGCTCGGCGACCTGCAGCAGCAGGTCGCGCCGGGTCACCGCCGAGCGTCGGCCCACCCGGGTGGCGTCGCCGATGCCGTAGATGCTGTCGAAGCCCCCGGCCAGCACCAGCCGCTCGACCACCGGCCGGGAGACCTGGGCGCGGTGCCAGAAGTCGGTGAGCGAGAGGTAGGGGCGGGCCGCGACGACCCGCTCCACCTCGGCCTCGCTGATCCCCTTCACCTCCGAGAGCGCCAGCCGGATGCCGTAGCCCTCCTCGAGCCGCTCGACGACGAAGGCCTGCTCGCTGGCGTCGACGTCGAGCCCGAGCACGGCGATGCCGAGCTGCCGGGCGTCGTCGAGGATCAGCCGCTTGGGGTACATGCCGGGGTCGTGGGTGAGGACGCCTGCCAGGAAGTGGGCGGGCCAGTGGGTCTTGAGCCAGGCCGACTGGAAGGTCGGCAGGGCGAACGCCGCGGCGTGGGCCTTGCAGAACCCGAACGACGCGAACGCCGCCAGCACCTCCCAGACCCGCTCGACCACGGGCAGCGGGTAGCCCCGGCCCAGGGCGCGGGGGAAGAACCAGGCCCTGGTCTCGGCCATCCCCTCGGGGTCGCCGAGGGCGCGGCGCTTCTCGTCGGCCTCGGCGAGGTCGATCCCGGTGAGCTGGGCGATCATCTCGATCACCTGCTCGTGGAAGACCACCACGCCGTGGGTGCCGGCGAGAATCGGCCGCAGGTCGTCGTGGAGGTAGGTGGCGCCCCGCCAGCCCTGCTTGACGTCGAGGTAGGGGGTGATCATGTCGCTCTTGACCGGGCCGGGCCGGAACAGCGAGATGTCGGTGATGACCTCCTCGAAGGTCTCGATCCCGGACTTGCCGACCAGCTCCCGCTGGCCCGGCGACTCGATCTGGAAGACCCCGAGGGTGCGGGCGCTGGAGATCAGGTCGTAGGTGGCGGGGTCGTCGAGCGGCACCTGCGCCTCGTCGTCGAGGTCGACCTCGACCCCGTCGACGCGGCGGATCTCGGCGACCGCGTGGGCCATCGAGGACTGCATCCGGATCCCGAGCACGTCGAGCTTGAGCAGCCCGAGGTCCTCGACGTCGTCCTTGTCGAACTGGCTCATCGGGAAGCCGGCGTAGCTGGCCTCGACTGGGGTGCGGTCGAGGAGGGTCGCGTCGGAGAGCAGCACCCCGCACGGGTGGACCGCGATGTGCCGCGGCAGCCCGTCGAGCCGCTCGACCAGCCGGAACATCAGGTCGAGGCGGTCCTCCCCCAACCCGGAGGCGCGCAGCTCGGGCAGCTCCTGCAGCGCGGTGCGCGCGTCGCGGGCGCGGATGTGGGGGAAGGCCTTGGCGATGGCGTCGGTCTCCCCCGGCGGCATGCCCAGGGCGGCCCCCACGTCGCGGACGGCGTGGCGCACCCGGTAGGTGTCCATCATCGAGACGCAGACGCACCGCTCCCCGCCGTAGCGGGTGAGGATCGCCTCGTAGACCTCCAGCCGTCGGGCGGACTCGACGTCGACGTCGACGTCGGGCAGCGCCTGCCGCAGCGGGGAGAGGAACCGCTCCATGAGCAGGCCGTGGCGGATCGGGTCGACCCCGGAGATGCCGAGCAGGTAGTTGACCAGGCTGCCGGCGCCCGAGCCGCGGGCCGCGCAGCGCACGCCCATCTCCCGGATCAGGTCGGTGACGTCGCCGACGGTGAGGAAGTACGACGCGTAGCCGAGCTCGCGGATCATCTCGAGCTCGTCGTCGAGCCGCTTCCAGATGCGCTGGCGCGGGGCGCTGCCGTAGCGGTCGCCGACCGCGCCCTCGCAGCGCGCCCGCAGCAGGGCGTCGGCCGGGCTCGCGCCCGGGGTGGGCCGGGGGGTGACGCCACCGGTGGCGAGCTCGAACTCGGGGAAGTGGACCTCGCCCAGCCCGAGGTCGGCCCGGGGGTCGAGCGCACACCGGTCGGCCACGGCGCGGGTGGCGGCCAGCAGCCGCCGCGCCTCGCGGGCCGGGTCACCGGCGAGCCCCGCGAGCCGGCAGACCTCCTCGGCCACCTCCTGCATCTGCTTGCCGGACTTGAGGAACCCCTCGGCGTTGCCCCGGGCGCCGGTGGGGCCGACCCGGCGCAGGTCGACCGAGCCCAGCGGCACCAGCCGGCGGGCGGCGTCGAGCACGTCGACGGTGGGCGCGTCGAGCCGGTCGGCGTAGCGGACGGCGTTGGAGAGCACCGTCCCGACGCCGGCCTGCCGGGCGAGCCCGGCCATCCGGGCGGCGTGGGGCGAGCTGCCGGGCCCCCAGCTGCCGCCGGCAGCCGGGAGCCGGTGGGAGACCAGCTCGACGAGGAGGTTCTCCGGGGGCAGCAGCCCCCGCCAGGCAGCCAGCGCGGCCAGCGCCCGGTCGTCGCGGCGGGCGGTCACCGCGGCCCCGACCTCGGAGTCGGGGCCGAGCAGCACCAGCACGTCGCCGGCCGCGAGGTGGGGGGCGAGCAGGTCGGGGTCGGCGACCGGGCTGCCCCGCTCGCCGGCCAGGTGGGTGGCCGAGACGAGGCGGCACAACGCCGCCCACCCGGCCCGGCCGCTGGCCAGGAAGGTGGCACGCGGCAGCCAGGTCTCGCGGAAGGCGCCGCCGCGGACCGGGGACCGCGAGCTGCCCGGCCCGTCCGGACCGGGCCAGCCGGGCGGTCGGTAGGCCAGGTCGACCCCCAGCACCGGCCGGATGCCGGCCTGCAGGCAGGCCTTGGCGAACTTCACCGCGCCGTAGGTGCCGTCGCGGTCGGTCAGCGCGAGGGTGTCCATCTCGTGCTCGAGGGCCCGCTCGACGAGGACGTGCGGGTGGGAGGCGCCGTACTGCAAGGAGTAGCCCGACGCCACGTGGAGGTGGACGAACGGGTCAGGCAACGCCGGCCCTCCCCCCGGTGGCCGCGACCCGCCCGGACAGGGGGGCGTGGGGCACCAGGCCGAGCAGCTGCTCGACCACGCCGAGGAACCGGTCGGCGTCGCGGACGAGGTCGTCGGCCTCGCGCTCGGTGACGGCGCGGGTGGAGCCCGCCTCGGCCGCCGCCCGCTTGCCGGCGCCGGCGGCGAAGAACTGCGCCCACTCGGTGAGCTCGGGCGCCACCTCGGTGAGCAGCACCCAGGCGTTGCGCTGGGGGCGCCGGCGCCCGGTCACGGGCTCGGCGCGGGCCGCCAGCAGCGCGGCCGCCGCGCGCAGCGCCGCGACGTGGGCGCAGGCGTAGCGGGTGGGCACGTCGGTGGCGGTGATCGCCTCGCTCAGCGACTCCGCGGAGCGGGCGAGGTAGGAGTGGGTCGTGGCCGGCAGGTGGGTCGGGAGGTCCATCGCTGCGCTCCCCTCAGTCCGCGCAGCCGACGAGCTGCCAGCGGCCGTCGTTCCAGTCGAAGGAGAGGTCGAAGACACCGGCCCCGTCGGCAGTGGCGGCCACCCCGCGGCCCGCCTCGACCCGCCACAGCTCCCGCTCGGCGAGCAGGTCGGCCGAGCTCCGGGCGGTCTCCTCGCCCCGGTCCACGTCGTCGGCACCCAGCACCCGGGTCACGCCCGGGGACTGCCACCACGGGCCGGTCTCCACCCAGTGGGCCAGCACCGCCCGGACCTTCCACAGCCCTCCGCGCCACAGGAACTGCTCGGGACCCTCGATCCCGGTCACCCAGCCCTTGCGCACCTCCACGGGGTCGTCGTACCGCCTCACGTCACGCTCCTCGCCTCGCACCGTCGACCCCTGGCTCCCGACCCCGGCCCGGCCCCGCCACGCCCGAGAAGGGGTGGCGGGGCCCTCCGGCGGAGGCGGGGGTCGAGGTCGCCCCCGCCGGAGGTCTGTCGAACAACTGTTCGAACACCGTCCACGGTACACCCGTCCGCCGACACGACGTCAAGACCCGCCCTCCGGATGTGGAGGACGGGTCTCGGGGACCTTCTCGTGGAAGCGGTGCCGGGCTGCCGGCGGGCGCTCAGGCCTGCTGGTCGTCGGCCTCGTGGGCGAGGTCGGCGCCGCGCATGAACTGGGACGTGTCGCGGTGCCAGAGGAACCACAGCAGCAGCACGTCGAGCACCGCGGCGACCGCGGCGACCGCCACGAAGACCGCGGGCGGGTCCTGCCGCACCATCCCGGCCATCGCCAGGAGCACGAAGAGGGCGAGGCCGGTGAGCGACCACCGCGCCGAGGGGTGCCCGCCACGGAAGAACACCAGCAGCATCACGGCCAGCAGCGCGAAGGTGAAGAACGAGACCACCGCGACCGGGGCGAACATGGGCAGCGCGATGGTGCTGTCGTGGAGCGCCTCGAGACCGCCCTCCTCCAGGATCACCCGGGCATTCGGGTTGGACGCGGCCCAGGCGCGCAGCAGCTCGTCGCGCTCGACGACGGCGAGCACCGCCACCACCCCGCTCACCACGACGAGCGCCAGCTGCGTCCGGATCGCACTGGTCACCGATGCCGGCACCTGCCGCCCCATCCGGGTCCCCTCTCTTCTTCGCTAATCTCGGCCCATGCCGACCGATCAGCCGACTGGGCAGCCGACTGGGCAGCCGACCGAGCACGCCTCCATCACCCGGTTCCGCGAGGAGCACGCCCGTCGCGGAGGCACCGGCGAGATCGTCATTCTGCCGGAGTCGGTGCACACCGCGGCACTCGCCGCCGAGGCGCTCGGCTGCGAGGTCGGTGCCATCGCCAACAGCCTGCTCTTCGACGACCACGGCTCCCCCGTGCTGATCCTCACCTCCGGCGCCCACCGGGTCGACACCGCGAAGACCGCCGAGGCCGTCGGCGCGGGCCGGCTGGCCCGCGCCAAGCCCGAGTTCGTGCGCGCCCACACGGGCCAGGTCATCGGCGGCGTCTCCCCCATCGGCCATCCGGTGCCGGTGCCGACGTACATCGACGCCTGGCTGCAGAAGTACGACGTGGTGTGGGCCGCCGCGGGCCACCCCGCCGCGGTCTTCTCGACCACCTACGACGAGCTCGTGGCGATGACCGGCGCCACCACCATCGACGTCGAGTGACCCGGCCGTGACCGTGGAGATCTGGCTCAACCCTGCCTGCAGCAAGTGCCGCACCGCCGTCGCCGAGCTCGACGCGGCCGGGGTCGGCTACACCGTCCGCCGCTACCTCGACGACCCGCCGACGGCCGAGGAGGTCGCCACGGTCGTCGACCGGCTCGGCCTCGAGCCGTGGGACCTGGCCCGGCCCCGGGAGGCGCGCGAGGCCGGCATCGACCTGCCGCGCGACCCGGCGCACCGGGCCGACTGGTGCGCGGCGCTGGCGGCGCACCCGCGGGCGATCCAGCGGCCGGTGATCACGGCCGCCGACGGCACCACCGTCGTGGGACGGGACCCCGCGTCGCTCGCGCGCGTCATCGGTTCGGCCTGAGGCAGGGCGGACCGGTGGCACGCGTGGTGGTGGTCGGCGGCGGCTTCGCCGGCATGGCGGTGGCGGCCCGGCTGGCGAAGCTGCGCCACGAGGTGACCCTGCTGGAGCGCGCCCCGGTGCTGGGTGGCGCCCTGGCGCCCGAGGCCGAGGACGGCTTCTCGTGGGACGCCAGCGCCACGTCGATGCTGCTGCCCGCCGTGGTCCGCGACCTGTTCCGCAAGTCCGGCCGGCCCGTCGAGCGCGAGCTCGAGCTGGTGCCGCTGCCGTTCCTGCGGGAGCACCGTTTCGAGGACGGCTCATCGGTACGGGTGCCCGGCGGCTCGCGGGCCGCGCAGCTCACGGCCTTCGACGAGCTGGGACCCGGGCTCGGACAGCGGTGGGCCGACCACGTCGCGGCCTACGCCGACGACTGGGAGGTGCTGCGCCGCAACTACCTCGAGGTCCCCTGGGAACCGGAGCGGCCGTCCCCGCCGCTGGCGGCGGTGCTCGGGAGCCGCGAGACGCTGCGCCGCCGACTGCGGCGCGACTTCCGCGACGAGCGGCTCCGGCTGGTCGCCGGGCACCGGTTCGTCGCCGAGGGCCACGACCTGCGTGACGTCCCGGCCTGGCTGGGGGTCCACTCCTACGTCGAGCAGCGCTTCGGCGGCTGGACGGTCGAGGGCGGCATGGGCCGGCTGGCCGGGGCACTGGCCGACCGGCTCGCCACCCGCCGCGTCACGGTGCACACCGGCACCCCGGTCCGCGACCTGGTGGTCCGCGAAGGCCGCGTGGTGGCGGTCGCCACCGGTGACGGCTCGGCGGAGGACACGGTGGACGCGGACGTCGTGGTGGTGGCGACCGACCCGCGCCGGCTGCCCGCGCTGGCGCCGCACGTCGCCCGCACCACGCCGGCCATCCCTCCGGTGGTCTGCCACGTCGGGCTGAAGGGCCCGCTGCCCGACCTGGGTCCGGAGACGGTGCTGCACGGCGACCCCATGCTCGTGGTGCGCACCGGCGGCCGCGTGCCACAGGGGAACGAGTCGGGTGACCTGTCCGCGTGGACCGTGCACGGCCGCGGCAGGCTGGCCGAGGACGTCCTGGTGGCGCTCGCCCGCCGCGGCATCGACCTGCGCGACCGGGTCGTGGTGCGCGTGGACCGCTCCCCCCGCGAGCTCGTCGAGCGCTGGGGCGGCTCGCCGATGGGCCTGCAGTGGCAGGGCCGCGGCACGGTCCGGCACCGGCTAGGGCCCACCACGCCGATCCCGGGGGTCTACGCCGCCGGCGCCCACGCCACTCCGGGCGGCGGGCTTCCGTTCGTCGGGCTGTCGGCGGCGCTGGTGGCCCAGTCCGTGGGTCCCGCCGACGGCCGGGCGGGCGACCCGGCGTGACCTCCGACGACGACGCTCCCCACACCCCGGTGGTCACCGCGCTGCGGACCGCCCCGGGTCGCCGGCTGCCGATGCGCGCCCACGACGAGGTGGTCGTCGAGACCGGACGCGGCATCGTGGGCGACCGCTACCACGGCGCGCGGCACCGGCAGGTGACCGTGCAGTCGCAGGAGCGGCTCGACGAGGCCGCCGCGGCGCTGGGCCACCCGGTGCCACCGGAGGGCACCCGCCGCAACGTCACGATCTCCCACGGCGACGTGCCCAGCGCGCCCGGCAGCCGGATCACCGTGGGCGAGGTCGAGCTCGAGGTGGTCCGGGTCGCGGCGCCCTGCCGGATCCTGGACGACGAGATCGCCCCGGGCGCGGCCGCGGCGCTGCGGCGGCGCGGCGGCTCCGTCTGCCGGGTGCTGGCCGGCGGCCGGATCCGGGTGGGCGACCCGGTGGTGGTCAGACCAGCTGGAACGTCACCGTGACGGTGGCCGACACCGACGTCTGACCCGGCTCGAAGCCGACGTCGGCGCGGCGGGACGCGGCCACGGCCACCTCGCCCCCGTCGACGACGTGGGGGCCGCCGCCCTCGCTCACCGACTGCACCTCGCCCACGCTCGCGCCGGCGAGGCCCGCGAGCTGCTCGGCACGGGCCAGGGCGTCGGCCCAGGCCGCCTCGCGCGCGGACGCGAGCGCCTCGGTCCGGTCGGCGACGTCGAGCCCGACCGACTCCACCTGGATCCGGTCCCCGGTCTCCTTCGCCAGGCTGGCGACGAGCTCGCCGGCGGCGGTGAGGTCGTCGCAGCCGATGGCCAGCGAGTGCCGGGCCTCGAAGCCCGACGGCATGCCGTCGTAGTCGTGGGAGGGCCACACCGAGAGGCCCTGCGAGCCGATCCGCGCCGCGTCGGTGAAGCGGCGCGCGACCTCGCCGATCGCCTCGACGGTGGACGAGACCCCGGCCAGCGCGGCGGTGACGCCGTCGGCGCGGTGGGTGGCGGCCACCCGGACCAGCGCCGAGTCGGGGGCGACCGAGGCGCTGCCGGTGCCGGTGACGGTGAGCGTCCGCATGCCGGCACGGTATCCCGCGGCAGGACCCTAGGCGGTGATCCGCAACGCCTCGAAGATCTCCAGCGTGGCGCGCGAGCGGTTCAGCGTGTAGAAGTGCAGCCCCGGCGCGCCGCCCGCGAGCAGCGCCTCGCACAGCTCGGTGGCGATGCCGACCCCGATCCGCCGGACCTCGGCGGGCTCGGTGACGCCGTCGAACCGGGCCATCAGGTCGTCGGGCAGCTCGGCGCCGGACAGCTCGGCCATCCGGCGCACCGACTTGAGGTTGGTGATCGGCATGATCCCGGGCAGGACCGGGATGTCGCAGCCGAGCGACCGCACCCGGTCGACCAGCGCGAAGTAGTCCTCGGGGCGGTAGAAGAGCTGGGTCACGGCGAACTCGGCGCCCGCCCGGGCCTTGTCGACGAGGACCTGCGCGTCGTGCTCGCGGGACAGCGCGGACGGGTGGGCCTCCGGGAAGGCCGCGACGCCCACGGAGAAGTCGCCGGTCTCCTTGACCAGCTCCACCAGCTCGCGGGCGTAGGTCAGGCCGCCCTCGGTCGGCGTCCACGGGGCCCGCGGCCCCTCCTTCGGGTCGCCGCGCAGCGCCAGGATGTTGCGCACGCCCGCGTCGCGGTAGGAGCGGAGGATGTCGACGAGCTCCTCGCGGGTGTGCCCCACGCAGGTGAGGTGCCCCATCGCCCGCAGCGAGGTCTCCCGGGCGATCCGGCCGGTGATCTGGACCGTCGTGTCACGGGTCGTCCCGCCGGCGCCGTACGTCACCGAGACGAACGTCGGCGCGTACGGCTCGAGGTCGCGGATCGCCTGCCACAGCTGCTCCACGCCCGCCTCGTCGCGCGGCGGCATGAACTCGAAGGAGATGGATCGCTCCCCCTCGCGGATCAGCTCGCCGATGCTGAGACCCCGTCCATCGACCATGCCGGCAGTGTAGGGAGCCCGGTCCAGCCCACCTGTCGTTGTCCACCCAGCGGCCGCCCACCCAGCGGCCGGCCGGTGTGGCGGCATGGCCTAGCCTCGTGGGGTGACGAGCTGGGACGCTGCCGCCTTCCGCGCGAGCATCCAGGAGACGCTCGACGCCTTCCTCGACGAGATGACCGACCGGCTCGAGCCGCTGGGTCCCGACGCGGCGCGGCTGCTCGGTGCGGCGCGACGCTCGGTCTCCGGCGGCAAGCGCTTCCGCGCCGCCTTCTGCTGGTGGGGCTACCGCGCCGTGCAGCCCGACCCGGTCTCCGAGGCCGACGAGAAGGCGCTGCTGCGCGCCTGTGCCGCGCTGGAGCTGCTGCACGCGTCCGCGCTGGTGCACGACGACTTCATGGACGCCTCGGACACCCGCCGCGGCCGGCCGGCCGTCCACCGCGCCTTCGAGGCCGAGCACCGCGGCGACGACTGGCGGGGCGACCCCGAGCAGTACGGCGCCGCCGCGGCGATCCTGCTCGGCGACCTGCTGCTGAGCTGGGCCGACGAGCTGCTGCGGCGCTGCGGCCTGCCGCTGGAGCGGGTCTCGGCCGCCCTCGACGTCTTCGACCTGTGCCGCAGCGAGGTCATCGCGGGCCAGTTCCTCGACGTGTCGGCGCAGGCGCGCGGGCACGCCGACGTGGACACCGCGATGACCGTGCTGCGCTACAAGTCGGCGAAGTACTCCATCGAGCGGCCGCTCCACGTCGGCGCCGCCCTGGCCGGGGCCGACGCAGACCTGCTGGCCGAGCTGTCGGCGTTCGGGCTGCCGCTCGGCGAGGCGTTCCAGCTGCGCGACGACCTGCTCGGCGTCTTCGGCGACGCCGCGACCACCGGCAAGCCCGCGGGCGACGACCTCGTCGAGGGCAAGCGGACCGTCCTCGTCGCGCTGGCCCTCGACGGTGCGCCGGAGGAGGAGGCCACGCTGCTCGACCGCGCGCTCGGCACCCGCCTGTCGCCGGCCGAGGTGGCCCGGCTGCGCGAGGTCATCGACGACTCGGGCGCCCACGGGCAGGTCGAGGCCGTCATCCGCGAGCTCGGCGACCTGGCGCTGGCCGCGCTGGACCGCGCTGCCGTCGACGAGGGGGCGCGCGCCGTGCTGCGCGACCTCGCCGCGGCGGCGACGGACCGGGTGGTCTGACCGGCTGGTCGATCCGGCTGGTCGATCCGGCTGGTCGATCCGGCTGGTCGATCCGGCTAGTCGATGCTGCCGATGCCCGGCACGTCCGGGCCCTCGCCCCGCATCAGCACCACCAGCGGGCCGCCGCGGTCGGCGTTGACCCGGCTGCCGAGCGCCGACAGGGCCACCGAGAAGGCCTGCTCGTCGGCGCGGGCGAACGGGCTCCAGCTGTCCCAGAGCAGCACCGTGCCCTCGCGGTCCGAGGGCACCACGTCACCGAGGTGGTCGGCCAGCGAGTCGAAGTCGTGGCGGTACTCGTCGGAGAAGCCGAAGGACTTGCCGATCCCCGTGAGGAACTCCTCGGCCGTCTCCTCCTCGTGCCCGTCGAGGTAGACGAACCGCCATCCGGCGTGCTCGACCGTGTGCTGCACGTCCGCGACGCCGAAGCCGCTGTGCCAACGGAAGATGCCAGGCTCGTGCCGCTTGGCCAGCAGTGCCGCCAGTCCGCTCATGGTGATCCTCTCGGTCGGTTCTCGGTAGGTGCTGCTCCTGCCCTGTCGAGTCCGCTCCTGCCGGGTGGCGACCCGTCAGAGGCTCATCGCCTGCGCCCGCCGCTTGACCTCGGACCCCCGGTTCTCCCGAAGCGCGTCGATCGGGCGGCCGGGGAGGTCGTCGTCGGTGAAGAGCCAGGCGATGCACTCACGATCGTCGTACCCCCCGTCGTGCAGGACCGTCAACAGTCCGGGCAGACCCTTGACGACGAGTCCGTCCTGGATGAACGCCGCGGGGACCTTCGGGCCGCCGCCCGGGACGGGTACGGCGGCGGCGAGCTCGTGGTCGCGGATCATGGTGCGGACCTTGGCGGGGGTCACGCCGAGGAGGGCGCCGACCTCGGTCCAGTCGAGCCACTCGGGCACGAGGACGGACAGGTCTGCGTCGGCGAGGCGTGGGGTGGTCATGGCCCCAGTTTCCCACCCCTCGCGGGCCCGGAGAAACCGCCGCCCGGACAGGTCCCGCGCCACGCCGGGCCGGGCCGGGGCCCGGCCGGGCCGCCCGGACTCCGTACCATGAGGCGACCGGATCCCTTCCCCAGTCCGGTTGCAGGAGGGTCGTCGTGCAGCCAGATCGGCACGCCCGCGCGGGCGAGAGCGCCGGTCTCAGCGACCCCATGACCGGCCGCGTCCTCGACGGCCGCTACCAAGTCGGGCCGCGAGTCGCGCGCGGAGGCATGGCCAGCGTCTACGAGGCCACCGACCTCCGGCTGCAGCGGACCGTCGCGGTCAAGGTGATGCACCCCGGGCTCGGCGACCCGGTCCTGGGCGACGACGAGTTCGCCGCTCGGTTCGTCCGCGAAGCCCGCGCCGCCGCCGGCCTCTCCCACCCCAACATCGTGGCCGTCTACGACCAGGGCGACGACGACGGCACCGTCTTCCTCGCCATGGAGTACGTCCCGGGGCACACCCTGCGCGACGTGATCCGCAAGGAGGCCCCGCTGGCGCCGGCGCGGGCGGTCGCCCTGCTCGAGCCGGTGCTGTCGGCGCTCGCCCTGGCCCACCGCCACGGCCTCGTCCACCGCGACATCAAGCCCGAGAACGTCCTCATCGCGACCGACCCCTCCTCCGGAGCGACCCGGGTCAAGGTGGCCGACTTCGGGCTCGCCAAGGCCGTCAGCGCCGACACCCAGCACACCGCCACCGGCGGCGTGCTGATCGGCACCGTCAGCTACCTCGCGCCCGAGCTGGTCGTGCAGAGCCGCTCCGACGCGCGCGCCGACGTGTACGCCGTGGGCGTGGTGCTCTTCGAGCTGCTCACCGGCAGCAAGCCCCACGAGGGCGAGTCCCCGATCCAGGTGGCCTACAAGCACGTCCACGAGGACGTCCCGGCGCCGTCGACGCTGGCCCCCGGCATCCCCGGCTACGTCGACGCCCTGGTCGCCCGGGCCACCGCGCGGGACACCGCGCAGCGGCCCGCCGACGCCGGCGTGCTGCTCCACCAGCTGCACCGGGTCGCCCAGGCCCTCGCGGCCGGCGTCGTCGAGGACGAGGACCTCGAGGCGGACCTCGCCCCACGACGGCCCGTCCCCTCCGACGACCCCGAGGACACCCGGGCGGACCCCTTCGACACCGACGAGCTCGCCACCGTGGTCGCGCCCGCGGCAGCGGCCGCGGCCGTCGGCGGGGCGCACGGCACGGCCGCCGCGGACCACGAGCCCACCACGACCCTCGGGCGCGCCGAGCCCGCACCGCTCCCCGACGAGACCGGCACGCGCACGGTGGCGGCGCCCGTCGCTCGCCCGCGCCGGCCCCGCCGGTCGAAGCGCGGCCCGATCATGCTGGTCCTGGCGCTGCTGCTGGCCACCGCCGCGGGCGCGGGCGCCTGGTGGTTCGGCTGGGCGCGCTACACCGCCACGCCCGCCGTGCTCGGGCTCGGCAAGGTCGCGGCCGTCGAGAAGCTCGAGGAGGCCGGTCTGGTCGCCGAGCTGGGCGAGCGGCAGTACTCCGAGACCGTCCCGGCCGGCAAGGTGCTCGCCACCGACCCCGCCACCGGCGAGCGGGTCCTCGACGGCGGCACCGTCACCGTCGTGCTGTCGCTCGGCAAGGAGCGCTACGACGTCCCGAAGCTGCGCGGCCTGAGCGAGGACGAGGCGCAGGACGCCCTGCAGGAGACCAACCTGGCGTTCGGGGAGTCCACCGGCGCGTGGTCGGAGAAGGTCCCCGAGGGGCAGGTCATCGCCAGCGAGCCCGCCGCCGGCACCACGCTGCGGCCGGGCGCCATCGTCGACCTCGTCGTCAGCAAGGGCCCGAAGCCGATCAGGGTCCGCGACTGGACCGGCAAGGACGGCGACCGGGCCGAGCAGGCGCTCACCGGGTCCGGCCTCGACGTCACCCGCGACACCGCCTACTCCGACTCCGTCCCGGAGGGCGACGTCATCTCGCAGGACCCCTCCGGCGGCACCACGCTCTACAGGGGCGACGACGTCCGGCTCGTGGTCTCGCTGGGCCCGGAGCTCGTCGAAGTGCCCAGCGGGCTGCGCGGCTCGGGCGTCGACGCGGCCCGGCAGCGGCTGGAGGACCTCGGCTTCGACGTGAAGGTCGAGCGCAGCGACAACTACTTCGGCCTCGGCTACGTGTTCAGCCACAGCCCGAAGGCCGGCGAGATGGTCCCGCGCGGCAGCACGATCACGCTCTACCTGATCTGACCCGCGAGCTGCCACCAGTTCACCCCGCAGACCCCCCGAGCTGCCACCAGCTCTCCGGACCTAGGGTTCTCCCGTGCCGCTCGACCCCGCCCTCCGCAACCCCGTCGGCACGCACGTGCAGGTGGGCAAGGGCCTCGTCGCCGGGGCGCTCCGGTCGGCCGAGGAGCTCGGCTGCGAGACCTTCCAGGTCTTCGCCGGCAACCCGCGCGGCTGGGCGCACTCCGCGGGCGACCCGAAGCAGGACGCCGCCTTCCGCGACGCCATCGGCGAGCGCGGCACCCGCGTCTTCATCCACGCGCCCTACCTCGTCAACCTCGGCTCCCCCACTCCCGCCACCTACGAGAAGTCCGTCGCCTCGGTGGCGCACAACCTCAAGCGGGCGGCCGAGATCGGCGCCGAGGGCGTCGTGGTGCACACCGGCTCCTTCGTCGACCCCACCGACAGCGACGAGCGGTACGCCGCGGCGATGCGCCAGGTCCGCGAGGGGCTGCTCCCGCTGCTCGACCTCGTCGCGGACGACGACGCGCCGTGGCTGCTGCTCGAGCCCACAGCCGGGCAGGGGCGCTCGCTGTGCGCGGGCGTCGACGACCTCACGGCGTACCTCGCGGCGCTGGACGACCACCCCAAGGCCGGCATCTGCCTCGACACCTGCCACGTCTTCGCCGCCGGCGCGCCGCTGGACGAGGCGGGCGGCGCCGCGGCGACGCTCGACCGGGTGGTCGAGGTCGGCGGGCCGGGGCGGCTCCGGCTGGTGCACGCCAACGACTCGATGGACGTCCGTGGCGCCTTCAAGGACCGGCACCAGAAGCTCGGCGAGGGCCACATCGGCACTGCCGCGTTCGCCGAGCTGCTGGCGCACCCGGCCACCGAGGGCGTGCCGTTCGTCCTGGAGACGCCCGGCTCCCGGGACGCCGACGACCCGGGCATCCCGCTGCTGAAGCGGCTCCGCGACGAGGCCGCCGCGGCGACCGGGGACGCGCCGTGACCGAGTCGCGGCGCACCACGCTGCTCGCCACCGCGGCGCTGCTCGCGGTCACCGCCATGTGGGGCAGCACCTTCTTCCTCATCAAGGACCTGCTCGACCGGGTGCCGACGCTGGACTTCCTGGCGGTCCGCTTCGCCATCGCCGCCGTGCTGCTGGTCGCGGTCGCGCCGGGCGCGCTGGCCCGGCTCTCCGCAGAGTCGCGGCGGCACGCGCTGGTGCTGGGGCTGCTCTACGGCCTCGCGCAGATCCTCCAGACGGCCGGCCTCGCCCACACGCCCGCCAGCGTCTCCGGCTTCATCACCGGGATGTACGTCGTCGCGACGCCGCTGTTCGCGGCCGTGCTGCTGCGGACCCGGATCACCCGGATGACCTGGGGCGCCGTCGCCCTGGCGACCGCAGGGCTGGCGGTGCTGACCCTCGAGGGCTTCAGCGTCGGCTACGGCGAGGCGATCACGCTGGTCGCCGCGCTGCTCTACGCGCTGCACATCGTCGGCCTCGGCGCGTGGTCGCGGCCGCAGGAGGCGCTGGGCATGGCCATCGTGCAGATCATCGTGATCGCGGTGGTCTGCCTGGTCGCGACCGCGCCGGACGGCCTGGTCCTCCCCGAGAACGCACGGGACTGGCTCTCGGTCGTCTACATGGCGGCGTTCGCCGGGGCCTTTGCGATGGTGGCGCAGACCTGGGCGCAGGCCCACCTGCCGGCGACCCGGGCGGCGATCATCATGAGCATGGAGCCGGTCTTCGCGGCGTTCTTCGCGGTGCTCCTCGGCGGCGAGGACACGACGCTGCGGATGCTCGGCGGCGGCGCGATGGTGCTGACGGCGATGCTGGTCGTGGAGCTCGTCCCCCGCCGGAAGGTGGAGGTCGAGGTTCCGCACATTGCGGTCTGATCTCACTTCCGGGAACGAGACCTTTCCGTGACCGGGACCGCCTAGCGTCGCGTGCCACGCCGCCTGAGTGCCGCCAGAGTGCGCCGACGTGAGGGAGCCCCCATGGTCGTGGTCATGTCCCCCGATGCCACCGACGAGCAGATCGCACATGTCGTCGAACGGGTCGAGAGCGTCGGCGGCGAGGCGTTCGTCAGCAAGGGCGTGGTGCGCACGATCATCGGCCTCGTCGGCGACATCGACTCCTTCCACCACCTGAACCTGCGGACGCTGCCGGGCGTCGCCGACGTCCACCGGATCTCCGATCCCTACAAGCTGGTGAGCCGGCAGCACCACCCCGAGCGCTCCACGGTGTGGGTGGGGCCGGCCGGCCACCAGGTGCCGATCGGGCCGGACACCTTCACGCTCATCGCCGGACCGTGCGCCGTCGAGTCCGCCGAGCAGACGCTCGCGGCCGCGCGGATGGCGCAGCTCGCCGGCGCCACCATCCTGCGCGGCGGGGCCTTCAAGCCGCGCACCTCGCCGTACGCCTTCCAGGGGCTCGGCCTCGAGGGGCTGCGCATCCTCGCCGACGTACGCCGCGCCACGGGGCTGCCGGTCGTCACCGAGGTCGTCGACGCCCGCGACGTCGAGGTCGTGGCCGAGCACGCCGACATGCTCCAGGTCGGCACCCGCAACATGGCGAACTTCGGGCTGCTGCAGGCCGTCGGGCAGGCCGGGAAGCCGGTGCTGCTCAAGCGCGGGATGACGGCGACCGTCGAGGAGTGGCTGATGGCGGCCGAGTACATCGCCCAGCGCGGCAACCTCGACGTCGTCCTGTGCGAGCGGGGCATCCGCACCTTCGAGCCCGCGACCCGCAACACCCTCGACATCTCGGCGGTGCCGGTGGTGCAGGCGACCAGCCACCTGCCGATCATCGTCGACCCCTCGCACGCCGCCGGCCGCAAGGACCTCGTGGTCCCGCTGTCGCGGGCGGCGATCGCGGTGGGTGCCGACGGCGTGATCGTGGACGTCCACCCCGACCCCGAGCAGGCCCTCTGCGACGGGCCGCAGGCGCTCGAGGGGACGACGCTGCGCGAGCTCGCCGCCGCCGTGCGCCGACTCCCCGCAATGGTCGACCGGGTCGACTCGGCCGACCGGGTGCGGGTGGGCTAGCGACGGAGGAGAATGGGCCCCGAGGAGTCGCTCGGGCGACCGGTTGCCGGACCCGAGGGAGGCACACGATGCTCGAGCCCGGGACCGTGCTGGACATCGGCGACCACACCGTGCAGGTGCTCGAGACGCCCCGCGAGACCGGGGACCGGTACCGGCTCCGCATCGAGGCCGAACCCGGCGGGCCGGGCATCCGGGGCAGCTTCCCCCACCGTCATCCCGTCCTCGTGGAGACCTTCACCTGCGTCCGCGGCCAGGTGGTCACCCGGATCGGGCGGAGGGTCGACACGCTCCCCGTGGGCGGACGGGTCGAGGTTCCGACGGGAGCCACCCACGGCTTCCTGAACACCGGCGACGAGGCCGCACTGGTCGACTCCGAGGTCGTCTTCGTCCTCGGCTACCGGCCGGAGGACGACCTCATGGACTTCGCGGCCACCTACGACCGGATGCGTCGCCGAGGACCGGTCGGCGCCCGCACGGGCGAGCCGCCGCTGCTGCAGCTGGCCGCGCTCACCCACGCCTACCGCCGGGTGATGAGGCCGCCACCTCCTGCGGGCTTGCTGGTCGGTCCTCTGGCCGGCGTCGCCCGCCTCCTCGGCACGCCTCGCCCCGGGTGAGCAGCGGTCACGTGCCGCGACGGATGGCGAACAGGGACCGGTACAGCGACAGCTCGTCCCGCATCCGGTAGGGCACGGGAACCCCCAGGTGCTCGAGCGCCCCGGCGTAGAGCTCCAGCGCATGCCAGAGGTCGCGCTGCTCCCCGGCGCCAGAAGGCGCCGTGGGGGTCGACCTGGCCCCGCGTGCCTGGTCGACCCGCTGGCGCGCCTCCGTGACCGACTCGCGGAGGGCCGACAGGCCCCGCGACCTGTCGGGACGTCGCGTCGTGGGCACGTCAGCCATGCGGATCCTCGTCATCCCACCTCGACGAGAGAGCACCTGGGTCCTCGACGAGGGCCCCTGCCGCCGCGGCCTCCAGCACGGCCGCGGCCTCGACGGGGTCGGCGTCGCAGGCGATCACCGTCAGCCGGAGCCGCTGGCCGGTGGCCAGCATCGCCACCATCAGCCGGGTGTCGTCGCTCGGGAACGAGCCGACCTTCACGAACCCCCTTCGCGCCAGGATCCGGCGCGCTCCGCGGCCGTCGACGAGCGCGTCGTCCCAGTCGGGACGCGAGAACAGCAGCCGGCTGACGTGCCCGGCCTCCACGGGGAAGTTGTCCACCAGGTCCGCCGCCTCGGTCCGGAGGTCGCGTGACTGCGGCCACCAGGCGCCGTCGGGCCCGGACGCCTCGAGCGCCGGGGGTCGCAGACCCAGCCTCAGGGGCACACGCTCGGAGACCGGAACCGTGTCGTCGGGGGTGCGGGTGGTCGGTGACGTCGACATGACGTCCGCCCTTCAGGTCTGCCCCGCAGCTCGGCGAGCTGGCTCGGCAGCATGGTTGCCTCGACCCTACCGCCAGCTGCAACCACGGCCTTCAGCGAGACGGGGCCATGGGGACGCGGTCGCGTCGCGGGCAAGGATTCGCCGGATGGCGAATGGCGCTGCGCCGGCTCGCGACCGAGTCTGGACGGGGGTCGAGAGCGAGAGGAACCGCCATGAGAACTCGTCAGCCGCTGGCTGTCCTGCTGGTCTCGGGAGTCGTCGCCGCACTTGTCCACGCCACGGCCGGGCTCGCGACGGGGTCCCCCGACCCCGCGCCGGGCGACACCCGGCCGTGCTTCATCCAGCCGCCGCGCTGGAACGAGGGCGACGGGCCGCTGCCGCGCTGCGAGGTCGGCGTGCCGACCCGGACCTTCGTCGCCCCCTCCAGCTGACCGCTCCGGCTGACTGCTCCGGCTGACGGTCAGACCTGCTTGCGGGCCTCCTGCGCCTCGGCCCTCGCCTCGTCGGCCGCCGCGCGGGCGGTCTCCGCGGCCCGGGCCGCCTCGGCCTCGATCGCCTGCGGCCGCGGCGGCGGTGCGATCACGCCGTTCGAGCCGGCGCCCGGGCCGGTCTCCTGCTCGGCGGTGACCGACGTGCCCATCCCGGCGGGCCGGGAGGCGCCCTCGTCGCCGGCGAAGGCCGAGGTCACGGTCCTGACCGCCTCGGTGAGCTCGCCGGGGATGACGAACCAGCCGTTGCCGTTCTCGGCAAGGCGCGGAAGCATCTCGAGGTACTTGTAGGCCAGCACCTTCGGGTCGGCGTCGTTCGCGTGGACCGACTGGAAGACCCGCTCCAGCGCCTTCGCCTCGCCGTCGGCCTCGAGGATCATCGCCTGCTGCTTGCCCTCGGCCTCGAGGATCAGCTTGTTGCGGGTGCCCTCCGCGGTGAGGATCAGCGACTGCCGCTCGCCCTCGGCGTGGAGGATCACCGCACGCTTGTCGCGCTCGGCACGCATCTGCTTCTCCATCGCCTCCTTGATGCTGGTGGGCGGGTCGATGGCCTTGATCTCCACGCGGTTGACCCGGATGCCCCACTTGCCGGTGGCCTCGTCGAGCACCTCCCGAAGCCTGGTGTTGATGGTCTCGCGGGACGTCAGCGTGCTCTCGAGGTCCAGCGAGCCGATCAGGTTGCGCAGCGTGGTGACGGTCAGCTGGTCGATGGCCTGCAGGTAGTTGGCCACCTCGTACGCCGCCGCCCGCGGGTCGGTGATCTGGTAGTAGAGGACGGTGTCGATCGCGACCACCAGGTTGTCCTCGGTGATCACGGGCTTGGGGTCGGAGGAGTAGACGTGCTCGCGCACGTCGAGCTTGGTGTTGACCCGGTCGACCAGCGGGATGATCAGGTTGAGGCCCGGCTGGAGCGTCTTGTGGTACCGCCCGAACCTCTCGATGTTGTACCGCCTGGCCTGCGGGACGATGCGGATCGCCGACGCCATCACGAAGGCGATGAGTCCGGCGACGACGGCGAGAACCACCAACAGATCCATCGTGCTCAGCCCTCCTCCTGCCGGGTCTCCGGCAGCGGGTCGCGCGGATGGACGAGCGCGGTCGCGCCCTCGATCTCGAACACGTCCACGTGGATCCCGGCCGGGATGACCAGGTCCTCGTCGTACGCCCGCGCCGACCAGTCCTCCCCCGCGATGTGGACCAGGCCGCCGTCGGCGGTGACCTCACGGGTGACGAGGCCCGTCTTGCCGACGAGGGCGTAGCTGCCCTCGCGCGACAGGGGCGGCAGGGCGAGGTGTCGTCTCGCGATCGGCCGGACCCCCGCCAGGCCGACCCCGCCGGTGACGGCGAACGCGAGGAGCTGGATCGGGACCGACGCCCCGAGGGCTCCCGCGACCGCGGCGGCGAGCGCGGCGCCCGCGAGCAGTCCGAGCACCAGGGTGAGCGTGAAGAACTCGGCAGCCCCGAGCAGGACCGCCAACGTCAACCACAACAACCACCACATGGAACCATCCATCCGCTGGGGATGTGATTCCACTGTACTGACCGGTCGCCCGTTTTCGAGTCCCCGGAAATGGGGCCGCGGCCGGCCCGTGCAGTCAGAGGGAGCCGAGGATCTTCGCGGCCCGGTCGGCGTCGGCCCCGCTCACGTCGAGGTGGGTGACCAGCCGGACGGCGGCGGGGCCCACGGCCGCCACGAGGACACCCGCCTCGCGGGCCGCGGCGACGTACGCCGGGGGGTCGTCGTGCGGGACGACCACGATGTTGGTGTCGACCGAGGCCGGGTCGACGCGGCAGGCCTCGGCGAGCAGCCGGGCGTGGGCGTGGTCCTCGGCGAGCCGCTCGACGTGGTGGTCGAGCGCGTGCAGCCCGGCCGCGGCGAGGATGCCGACCTGCCGCATGCCGCCACCCATCCGCTTGCGCCAGACCCGCGCCTCGGCGATCGCGTCGGCCGGTCCGACCATCAGCGAGCCGACCGGGGCGCCGAGCCCCTTCGAGAGGCAGACGGCGAGGACGTCGGCGACGGCGCCGTAGTCGTGCAGCGGCACCCCCGTCGCGACGTGCGCGTTCCAGATCCGGGCACCGTCGAGGTGCACGGCCACCCCGACGGAGTCGCCGTACTGCCGCAACGCCTGGAGG
The DNA here is from genome assembly GCF_042659625.1 of Nocardioides sp. GCM10027114. Taxonomy (NCBI): domain Bacteria; kingdom Bacillati; phylum Actinomycetota; class Actinomycetes; order Propionibacteriales; family Nocardioidaceae; genus Nocardioides; species Nocardioides sp. GCM10027114. The sequence goes on along the minus strand of NZ_JBHSSS010000006.1, from coordinate 7,446 downwards.
TCCTCGATCGGCTGCACCGCGCCGCCGGCGAAGTTGTGGGTGTTCTCGACGGAGATCGCCGCCGTCGGCACGAAGAACGGGCCCATGTCGGGCGCGAACAGCTGCTTGATGATCGGGAGGTCGACCTGGCCGCGCTCCCCCACCCACGTGCGCATCGTGATGCCGGAGTAGGCGCCGTGGGCGCCGAGCTCCGCACGTGCGATGTGGGCGCTGGCGTCGCAGAGCACCTCCTGCCCGGGCGCGACCAGCGACCGGACCGCGAGCACGTTGGCCATGGACCCGGTCGGCGTGAACAGCGCGGCCTCGTGGCCGAACAGCCCGGCCACCCGCTCCTCGAGCAGCCGAACCGTCGGGTCCTCCGAGTAGACGTCGTCGCCCACCTCGGCGCGCGCCATCGCGGCGCGCATCGCCTCGGTCGGGCGCGTCAGCGTGTCGCTGCGCAGGTCGATCACGGCCGTCGTCCCCCGGACCGGCTCAGGCCTCGCGCAGCATCTGCGCCACGAGGAAGGCCAGCTCCAGCGACTGCACCCGGTTGAGCCGCGGGTCGCACACCGACTCGTAGCGATGGGCCAGGTCGATCTCGGCGAGGTCCTCGCCGCCGCCGACGCACTCCGTCACGTCGTCACCGGTCAGCTCGACATGGATGCCGCCCGGCCAGGTGCCGAGCGAGCGGTGCACGTCGAAGAAGCCCTGCACCTCCTCGATGACGTCGTCGAAGCGTCGGGTCTTGTAGCCCGACGACGCCTCGAACGTGTTGCCGTGCATCGGGTCGCAGACCCAGGCCACCTCGACACCGGCCGCGGTGACCTTCTCGATCAGCGGCGGCAGGCCGTCACGGATCTTCCCCGCGCCGAAGCGGGTGATGAAGGTGAGCCGGCCGGGCTCGTTCTCCGGGTTGAGCTTGGCCGCGAGCGCCAGGGCGTCGTCGGGCGTCGTCGACGGGCCGAGCTTCACGCCGATGGGGTTCTTGATGTGGCTCAGCAGCTCCACGTGCGCCCCGTCGAGCTGGCGGGTCCGCTCCCCGATCCACACGAAGTGGCCGGAGACGTCGTACGGGTCGTTGGTGCGGGAGTCGATGCGGGTCATCGCGTGCTCGTACTCCAGCACCAGCGCCTCGTGGCTGCTGTGGAAGTCGACCCGGTGGAACTCGTCGGGGTCGGCGCCGATCGCCTTCATGAAGGTCAGCGCACGGTCGATGTCGTTGGCGACCGCCTCGTAGCGCTGGCCGGCGGCCGACTCGCGCACGAAGTCGGTGTTCCACGCGTGCACCTGGCGCAGGTCGGCGTAGCCACCGGTGACGAAGGCACGCACGAGGTTCAGCGTGGCGGCGGACGCGTGGTACACGTCCACGAGTCGCTGCGGGTCGGGGACCCGGGCGGCCTCGGTGAAGTCGAAGCCGTTGACCGCGTCGCCGCGGTACGCCGGCAGGGTGACGCCCTCGCGGGTCTCGTTGTCGGAGGAGCGGGGCTTGGCGTACTGACCGGCGATCCGGCCGACCTTCACGACCGGCACGGACGCGGCGTACGTCAGCACGACCGCCATCTGCAGCAGCACCCGCAGCTTGTTGCGGACGTTGTCGGCGGTGACGCCGGCGAAGGTCTCGGCGCAGTCGCCGCCCTGGAGCAGGAACGCCTCGCCGCGGCTGACCGCGGCGATCTTGGCCTTCAGCTCGTCGCACTCACCAGCGAAGACCAGCGGCGGAAACGTCCGGAGCTTGGCGACCGCGTCGTCGACGGCGGTGCGGTCCGGGTACGACGGCTGCTGGGCCGGTCCGAGCGCGTGCAGGGATGACAGGTCGGGAATGCTCACCGGACCAGCGTACGGCGGACGGGGCCGCGGCCCCGACTCGGCGCCGGGGCGTGGACGCCGCCCTGCTCGGCCCCTCCCGCTCAGCCGCCGAAGGAGAACAACCCCGTGGTGTTCCACGCCACGCCGTCGACCCGGCGGCCCCCCATCACGGTGGGCGAGCCGGTGGGCCTGCCGTCGAACGGGACCCGCCACAGCTTGCCGCGCGCCGCGTAGACCAGCTGGCCGGAGCCCAGGGTCATGCCACGGACCCGCGCCCAGGGCACCCCGTCACCGGTGCTCGCGACGTACAGGTTGGCGCCGACGATCCCGCTCTCCGGGGTGAACCCGCGGAAGTAGAGGCGCCCCTCGCCGGCGACCGTGTAGTAGAGCCGGCCCTCGTGGAAGAACATGCCGGAGGCGTTCGCCAGGTGGTCGGCGAAGCCGGGGATCGGCGTCTTCGTCCCGGGGATCTTGAACCGCTTGGGCGGCGCGACCTCCAGCCCGTGCAGGTCCAGCGCGCTCGTGGGACCGACCGTCGTGCCGTCGAAGTCCCGGACCGTGAGGGTGCCGTCGCTCCAGCCGGTGTACAGCCGGTCGTGGGCGACGAAGGCGCCGCGGGCCTGACTCCAGTCCACGCCGGTGGGCACCACGCTCCCGGCGCCGGGGCCGTCCGGGTCCCAGGGCCGGCGCAACAGGTCGCCGGTCGCGGGGTCCATGTCGTAGAGGTCCGCCGTGATGGGAACAGGGACGTGCGGCGGCACGTCCACGCCACCCGCGGTCGGGAAGAAGCCGAGCTTGCGGTGGACCTCGCCGCCGAGCACGTCGGTGTCGCTGCCGACCCACAGCCCCTCGGGCGTCGTGAAGAAGCCGTTGACGCCGTAGCCGCGGGACCGCCCCGGGTCCCAGCTGAACGGCAGCCCGTTCAGCGGGTCAAGCGCCGCGATCCCCTGCCGGTCCACGCCGCCGGGCCCCGGGCCCGGGCACACGCCGCAGGCCAGCGCGATGTACGGGTTGTTCATCCACTGCTGGTGCCCGCCGACGTAGACCGCCTCACCGGTCACGGCCACTGCGGTGAGCGAGTCGCCGCCGCTCCAGTTCGCCCAGGTGGGGTGCAGCGAGGCGCCGCGATCGCCGGTCTCCCAGCGGGTGACGGTGTCGCAGAGCCGCTCGGGGCGGTTGGCGCCGGTCGTGGCCACCACGAAATAGCTGCTGTCCGGGGAGAAGTCGACGTCGCGCATGTACCCGTCGAACGAGGTCGAGCACCAGCTGGCCCCCGCCTTGTCGGGGTTCCAGACCGGGAAGACGTCGGTCTTCCAGCCGTCGACGACGGACGCCGTGGGGCCACCGACGTCGAGCATCGCGATCTGGACCCGCTCGAGGCCGGCCACCTGCCCGAAGTTGCCGACGGCCACGAGGGTGGACCCGTCCGGGGACACGTCGAGGCCGCGGATGCCCATGCCGCCGCGGGGCGGGTCGGTGAAGGGGATGTCGAGTCCCGGGTCCACGGCCCCCGTCGCATCCAGCCGCACGAGCCCGGACCTGGCGACGTCGTTGACCGTGGAGAACTTGCCGCCGACGTAGATCCGGTCTCCGCGGACGGCGACCTCCTGCGCCAGCGAGTCTGCGTGCGCGGTGAAGCCCCGGTCCACCTCACCGGTGGCGGCGTCGATGATCGCGATCCGGCGCTTGAGCACGCCGTCGACCCTGCGGAAGCCGCCCACGAGAACCACCGAGCTGCCGTCGGGGGCGACTGCGAGGTCCTCGACGCGGCCGTTGAGCGGGACGACGAAGTCGTCGCGGACCGCGCCGGTCCGGGTGTCGACCGCGAAGAGGTGGCGGCGGTCGATCACCTGGGCCGAGCCGGCGTCCTGCACCTGGGTGAAGTCCCCGCCGACGATGGCCGTGTCGCCCACCTGCACGATCGCGTTGACCTGCCCGTCGAGGACGTGTGGCGTCCAGTCGACCGGGTCGTCGCTCACGACGACCTCGTGGGGGGGCGTCATCGCCCCTGCGGTCCACGGTGTCGAGGCGACGAGGCAGGCGGCCACCACCCCGATCAGCAGCGAGAGGCGGCGGCGTCGGGCGGTGGGCATCGTAGGCATCTCCCAGAGGTTCCGGACCGGTGCCGGCCGGTGGCCGGCACCGGTTCACGTCGCTGCGTCAGTAGCCGGCGCAGCCGGTGACCCAGAAGGTCTTGTACTTGGTGTCCTTGCCGATGGAGCCGGGCGCCCTGACCTTGAGCTTCACGTGGTAGCCCTGGTTCGGGTGGGCCCAGAACGGCTTGAGTGCGTCAGCGAGGTTGTACTCGTTCTCGGCGTCCAGGTCGGTACCGCCGCCGGCCGCGTCCTCGCCGATGAAGACCGAGTCGGTGAGCAGCACCTGCGGCTTGCCGCTCGGCGGGTGGACGGTGAACCGGACCGTGGCGTAGTAGTCCCCCATCTCGTAGTTGTAGAAGTCGACCTCGAAGGTGCAGCCGACGTGCGGCTCGTTGTCGGGGTGCTGGTCGAACGGGATGTCGTCGATCTTGATGACACCGTTGTTGCCCGGGGGCCTGGCCGAGGACTCGACGCCGGCGGCGAGGACCAGCCCCGGGATGGCCATCGCGGCGGCCGCGAGTCCCCAGGACCTGGAGTTCAGCTTCATCGTCTCGTTCCCTTCGCGGAGTGATGTGGCGCGGGATGGGGCGGTCCCACACCCACCGTGCCCAGATCGCCCCCTGCCCCGAATCGCCCACGTGGGCCACGTCGCGGCGAGATCGGCAGGCGTCTACCCCACCGCGGGGATGCCCCGGCCGGGCCCGGCTCGGTAGCGTCGGACCTTCGGCCCCGGGAAGGGCGGCTCAGCCGCCGAGGTGGTCGACGTCGCTGAAGCCGGTGCGCTTCGCCCGGGCGCCGCGGTTGGTCAGCCAGGTGACCGCCCAGAGCACGACGCCCAGCAGCAGCAGCGCGCCGGCGATCTCGTAGACGATGGCGTCGCGGTCGACCCACGGGCCGACCAGGAACAGGCACGCGAGCGCCGCCACCGCCGGCAGCGGCCCGGGCGACCGGAAGAAGCCGGGCTCGTCGTCGCGACGGCGTACGACGAGGCAGGCGACGTTGACGACCGCGAAGACGCCCAGGAGCAGCAGCGCGGTGGTGCTGGCGAGGTTGAGCACGATTCTGCTCTCCGCCTGGCTGGCGACGTAGGCGATGAGGGCCAGCGCGAGCAGCGTGGTGAACACGACCGAGACCCAGGGGGCCCGGCTGCGCGGCGCGACCCGCCCCAGCACCCGGGGCAGCACATCCTGCCGCGCCAGCCCGTAGAGCAGCCGCGACGCCATGAGCATGTTGATGAGCGCGGTGTTGGCGACCGCGAAGACCGCGAGGAACGGGAAGACCTTGTCGATCGGGAAGTCCGGCGCGCCCGCGCTGACGACCTCGAGCAGCGCCCGGCCCTCGGCCTTGTCGATCTCCGCGAGCTCGCCGGGGGTCAGCACCGTCACGACCGAGATCGCGACCAGCACGTAGATCACCACGGCGATGCCGAGGCCTGTGAGCATCGTGCGCGGGAAGATCCGCTCCGGCTCCTTGCACTCCTCGACCATGTTGACCGAGTCCTCGAAGCCGACCATCGCGAAGAACGCCACAGCGGTCGCTGCCGTGACGGCGAGGAAGAGGCCCTTCTCCTCCGGGGAGGTGAAGGTGACGACGCGGCTCAGGTCGCCGTCGCCGCGGGCCATCACCCAGAAGCCGACGCCGATGACGATCGCCAGCGCCGTCATCTCCACGAGCGTGAGGACGACGTTGAACTTCACGCTCTCCCCCACTCCGCGCAGGTTGATGAGCGCGAGCAGCACCATGAACGCCATCGCGACCGCGGTGGCGCCGGTCGTGCCGAGGCCGGTCTCCCAGCCGACGTTGTCCAGCCCCGCCAGCAGGTTCTGGGCGAGGACGTTGGACGACGTGGACGCGCTGGTGATGCCGGAGCAGATCACCGCGAACGCCACGAGGAACGTGACGAAGTGGATCCCGAACGCCTTGTGGACGTAGAGCGCGGCGCCGGCGGCCTGGGGGTACTTGGTGACGAGCTCGAGGTAGCTCAGCGCGGTGAGCGCCGCCACCGCGAAGGCGACCACGAACGGCACCCACACGATGCCGCCCACCAGGCCGGCCATCTCGCCGGTGACGGCGTAGACCCCCGCGCCGAGGATGTCGCCAACGATGAAGAGCAGCAGGAGCCGCGGGCCCATGACCCGCTTGAGCGACGGCTGCTCGTCCATCCGACCTCCCCCGGGTCCTCCGACGTCAGCCGAAGAAGACCTGCGCCTCGGCGTACTCCTCGGGGCTCACCGTCTTGAGCTCGCCGGTCCCCTCGATGAGCGGGACCCGCGCGATGTTGGTGCCGCGCAGCGCCATCATCTTGCCGAAGTCGCCCTCGGCGACCGCGTCGATCGCGTTGAGGCCGAAACGGGTCGCGAGCCAGCGGTCGAACGCCGTGGGCGTGCCGCCGCGCTGGATGTGGCCGAGCACGACCGCGCGCGCCTCCTTGCCGGTGCGCTGCTCGATCTCGCTGGCCAGCCGGTCGCCGATGCCGCCGAGGCGGACGTGGCCGAACGCGTCCTTCTCCCCCGTCCGCAGCGTCATGTCGCCACCCTCCTTGGGGACGGCGCCCTCGGCCACGACGACGATCGGGGCGTACCGGGTCTTGAAGCGGTTCTCGACGTGCGCGCAGAGCGCGTCGATGTCGAACGGCTGCTCGGGGATCAGCACCGCACTGGCGCCGCCGGCGATGCCCGAGTGGAGCGCGATCCAGCCGGCGTGGCGGCCCATCACCTCGACGACGAGGACGCGGTGGTGCGACTCGGCGGTGGTGTGGAGCCGGTCGATCGCCTCGGTCGCGATGTTGACCGCGGTGTCGAAGCCGAACGTGAAGTCGGTGCCCGACAGGTCGTTGTCGATGGTCTTCGGCACGCCGACGACGTCGACGCCGAGGTCGGCGAGCTTGGTGGCGACGCCGAGCGTGTCCTCGCCGCCGATCGCGACGAGGGCGTCGACGCCGTCGTTGGCGAGGTTCTCCTTGATCTTCTCCACGCCGCCGTCGATCTTGAACGGGTTGGTGCGGGAGGAGCCGAGGATGGTGCCTCCGCGCGGGAGGATGCCGCGGCACTGCTCGATGCCGAGCTCCATCGTCAGGCCCTCGAGCGGACCCTGCCAGCCGTTGCGGTAGCCGACGAAGTCGAACCCGTGCTCGCGCACCCCCTTGCGGACCACGGCTCGGATGACGGCGTTGAGACCAGGGCAGTCCCCGCCTCCGGTGAGAACTCCGACGCGCACGGCGTTGCCTCCTGTGTCCTTGGATCGTTCACGCGGCCGCTTCGACCCTAGCGGTGGGCGGCTGGTGCGGGAAGCGGCGTGTCTCATGGGCGCGGGCGGGGTCGTCCATGAACGTGGGCGCTCATCCACAGATGTGCGCCCACCCCTTGTGCCTGTCGGCGGCACCACCTAGAATCGAACACATGTTCGACGGGGGAAGTGCTCAGGGCAGCGGGGCCGGTGTGATGTCTCAAGACATGGGTGACAGTTCTGCATCAGGGGATCGGTGACACTTGATGTATCAGGACTTCGGTGACGGTTCGGGGTTCCTGGGTCGCGGTCCAGGGGGTCGGCCGTTGCCGATGTA
>NZ_JBHSSS010000005.1:0-731 GCF_042659625.1 Nocardioides sp. GCM10027114 | reverse complement strand
GAGGACTTCCCCGACGATCCGGAGATGTGGGTGTCGCACGAGACGATCTACCAGTCGCTCTACGTCCAGGGCCGCGGTGGGCTGCGCCGTGAGCTCGCGGCCTGCCTGCGGACCGGGCGGGCGCTGCGCAAGCCGCGGCGTCAGGCCCAGGCCCGCCGGTCCCAGCAGCGGATCAAGGACATGGTCCTGATCAGCGAGCGGCCGCCCGAGGTGGCCGACCGGGCCGTGCCCGGCCACTGGGAGGGCGACCTGCTCCTGGGCGCGAACAACCGGTCCGCGATCGGGACCCTGGTCGAGCGGAGCACCCGGTTCGTGATGCTGCTCCACCTGCCCGACAGCCACGGTGCCGAGGCGGTGCAGGACGCGATGATCGCCGCGATGGCCGACCTGCCCGGGTTCCTGCGCCGGACCCTGACCTGGGACCAGGGCATCGAGATGGCCAACCACGCCCGGATCGCCGACGCGACCGGTCTGGAGATCTACTTCTGCGACCCGGCCTCACCCTGGCAGCGCGGCAGCAACGAGAACACCAACGGCCTGCTGCGCCAGTACTTCCCCAAGGGCACCGACCTGTCGTTCTGGGGCCCCGGCTACCTCGACCGGGTCGCCATCGAGCTCAACAACCGACCCCGCAAGACCCTCGACTGGCGCACCCCGGCCGAGGCCCTGGACAAGCTACTGTCCGAACACGACAACAAGACCGGTGTTGCGAACGCAGGTTGAAACCGCCC
>NZ_JBHSSS010000004.1:0-667 GCF_042659625.1 Nocardioides sp. GCM10027114 | reverse complement strand
CAGCGCCCGCCCGGTCCGCAGGCAGGCCGCGAGCTCACGGCGCAGCCCACCGCGGCCCTGGACGTAGAGCGACTGGTAGATCGTCTCGTGCGACACCCACATCTCCGGATCGTCGGGGAAGTCCTCGCGCAGCCGCTGCGCGATCTGCTCGGGACTGTGGTGCTCCTCAAGGCGAGTCTGCACCTCCCGACGCAGCCGCAGGTTCACCGCCAGCCGGGCCGGTCGCGCCAGCCCACCCGCCCGGGCGTTGCCGTCGGCACGCTGCTGGGCGGTGCTGGCCCGGTAGACCCCGCCGTAGCCGACGTTGCGGCGCAGCTCACGGCTGACCGTGGACGGGTCACGGCCCAGCTCCCGGGCGATGCCACGCACCGAGCGGCCGGCCGCACGCAGGCACGCGATCTCCTCCCGCTCGGCGTAGGTGAGCCGGCCACCCTCGGCCGGCGACTTGCGGGGAGCTCTCAGCGACGGGATCACACCACCACAGCGTGCAAACAACCGCTGCGCCGTCGGACGAGACACGCCGACCGACGCCCCCGCATCCACCACCGACTCACCCTGCGCCACCCGGTCCCAGAACCTGCGCTGCACCTCCACCCGAACCGGCGGACGCGGCATACCCCTCACCCCAGATCACCCAGGGCGTTGCGCACGCACCTTGAACCCACCT